>NZ_JACGUS010000057.1:0-19676 GCF_014076785.1 Colwellia sp. MB3u-55 | reverse complement strand
TGCTGTTTCTAATCGAAATTCAGGACTGAAATTTGGACGTTTTTTCTTTGTCATTTGTATCACCTAACGTTTGATGAGATGCATAATAACATCTCTAAGTAGGTGGCCAAATTAACTATGCCACTACAAAGTTAGTAAATATAGCTAAGCAACAATTAACATTAATAAAAAACCACTATTTAATATTTGTTTCATTAACAATCTTATTGATTACTTCGTTTATATACATAGATACAAAACACCTATTAAGTGATTTAGGTGTTAAATATTATGAACACTTCGCTTTTACTGACATTTTTCAAATAGCTAATACCCAAAACATTATCTTTAAAACCCTTTCATACATGCTTGGGAGCGTTGTTGGGGTTTGGGGTTTAATTTATTTAAGTAAGTGTAAGGAAGCGATAAGAAAAATAAGAAACCTTGAAAACCCCAGTAAAGAAAAACAGAAAGTCCCCCTTTCACATTTCCTTATAATGAAGGTTTCAACAGCTATTTTGCTTTTCATCATGATGTCTCAAATATATATAGCATTTACACTGCACAAATACGAAGCAAAGGGTATTAAAAATGGATATATAGCTAGATATGACGTCACCTTAAGAAATGGACAAACGATGAAATGTTTAGGTGGTATAGTTAGTAACGGAATAAAAAAAATGTTCTTAGACTATGAAAATGATGAGGTACTCTTCATTTACAACACAAATATAGTTTTGGAAAGGCAGGTAATATCTGATTATACAAATGAACATTTTTATTCTTACACATCAGCCGAAGAAATTAAAAATAAAAAAAAATGAATGGAAATATAGACTAGAGAAAAAGTTTGCTAAAAAAATAGAAAAGACAAAAATCTAAAAGCCTTGGTACATTAAGAATAATTCGGACACCCATTATAAAAATTCAAGAGGAATTATCGAATACAAACATTTAAAACTTCCACCTGTTTCACTCAAACCTATCGAGTAGTTGAATAAAACTTATAACATTATTGAAAAAGTCTACATATGACGAGAATTACTGTTTATGGGGATTTAAAGCACACTTAACGATAGACGTTTTAAGTCCATCGCTTATTACATATTATTTCACAAAGTAACTAAGCTAAAAAATAACTATGCTAATAGTTTTTCGCAGCATGTTAGATTTTGTCGTCGTTTAAATTCATGGTGTTCATAATAAGCCGTTAACGAATCCCTATTGCCTATAACCTATAACCTATAGCACCATGAAAAAACGTCTAAAATCTTTTAGCGGCTTTTTATATATCAAAGCACTTATAACGTCTCTTTGGCTTTATTCGCTGTCCAGACACCGGGCTCTGTTTTACCTTGTATTTCGACATCATCAAGTAAAAAAGTAGGCTTACCATTTTCTTTGAGTTTCTCGCGAAAGTCTTTAGTTAAATTCAATACGGTTGGGGTCAGTAAAATAATGGCGTAGATATTCACCAGCGTCATTAACCCTAGTGCCATATCTGCTAATCCCCACACTTCTTTCAACGAAGCCGTTGCTCCCCAAAACACCATAAATAGATAAATGCTAGTATAAAAGAGTCGCCCTACTTTATTATCTAGTTTAAATAAATGTAAATTACTCTCTGCATAAGCATAATTAGCAACCACAGAGGTGAAAGCGAATAAGGTAATCGCGGCAGCAACAAAATAGTTTCCACCACTACCAAAATGGCTGGTCATCGCATCTTGTGTCATTCGAATACCTTCCATTTCTCCACTGATATTAATATCTGACAACAAAATAACTACAGCGGTGCAACTACAAAGCACCATGGTGTCTAAGAAAACCCCTAGCATTTGTACATACCCCTGAGCAACTGGATGATTAGGAACAGGTGAAGCGCCTGCGGCTGCATGAGGCACACTACCTGCTCCGGCCTCATTTGAATATAAGCCTCGTTGAATGCCATTCTTAATGGCTGCACCTAAAGCGCCAGCACCCGCTTCATTTAAACCAAAAGCTGAATAAAATATATCGACAAACATTGAGGGTAAAAGTTGAATGTTCATCAAGGTAATAACGACCGCTGTCCCGACAAAGGCTAACCCCATAAAAGGGACAATCAGTTCGGCAAATTGGGCAATACTGCGCATGCCACCTACAACGATACTGCCGGCGAGTACCGCAATAACTACGCCTGAATATTCACGAGGGATGGTAAAAGTATTATTTAATGCATCTGCGATGGTGTTGGCTTGCATTGCACTAAAAGTGAGACCGTAGCCTAAAAAGAGACAAAGCGAAAAAAGAATAGCCAGCCAAGGTTTGTTGAGTCCTGCCCGAATATAATAAGCTGGGCCGCCCCTGAATTCTTTATGTTCATCTCGCACTTTATATAACTGGCCAAGAACACTTTCAGCAAAGCCCGTCGCCATACCCAATAATGCAATGACCCACATCCAAAATACCGCGCCACTGCCACCCAGCGAAATAGCCATGGCAACACCCGCTAAATTACCCGTACCAACTCTCGCCGAAAGCCCCGTACATAAAGCTTGAAAAGAACTGATACCTGACTTGTTAGATTGCGTACTTCCTTTCATCACCGTAAACATATATTTGAATTGCAATATCTGTATCCAGCGAAGTTTGAACGAAAACCAAAATCCGGCAAAAAGTAACAAGTAAATTAATATTTTGCCTTGGCCCCAAAGGATATTGTTGATAGCGCTTACAATCTCATTAACCATTTACTTGCCTTGTTTACTCTTTAATTTTCAGTATAGTACTGATACTTTTTTAAATTATATGCTTAATTTTTTTGACTCAAGCGCTAATCAATAAATTACCTTTTTGACAAGTAAACTCCTGCCAACATACAAGGTACTGAGCCGCCAGCCATTTCAATGGCTAAGACATTCAGAGGAACCAATTTCACGGTTTCTTCTAGCAAGTTTATTTACTGTGGTGTTAATACGATCATGATGATGGAAGTTGTTAGTAGATCGACCACACAAGTGATTAATGAACTGCGTGGTATTGCCCAACTAAATAAGATTCACACAACTAGCGGTACTTGAGATTTAGTGGCTGAGGTTAAAACATCAAATTTACTGGAGTTTGATCACGTACTGCGAGATGTTAGAACAATAGAAGGTGTACTTAACAGTGAGACCCGTATTCTTTTAAGCTCAGTTTAACCATTTTCAATTCATCTATGATATTTATGGGTAATTCCATTCAAAGGCCCTCTTTGTTAAAGCTGATGGCTTTAATTGCTGCTTATAAGATAACTTTCGCTTTTATCTCTGATAAAACACAATACTGGCGTTAATAACGATAGTATTTTTCAAGCAGTTTATGGATAATATCTCACTTTTAAAGAAATGCTCAATGTGGCATTTTAAGCTGAGCTTTTCCTATGCATGAAATTAGTGGTCGATGGCAACTGGGGTTGTTTTTATCCCTTACTACGGCAATATTATGGGGCATTTTACCGATTGCGCTCAAAGAGCTATTGCAATATATGGACGTAAATACCATTACTTGGTTTCGTTTTCTTATTGCGGCCGTATTTTTGGGCGGATACCTAGTCATCACCAAACGCTTACCTTCATTATCATCACTTAAGAACAATAAAGTCATGGTGTTAATGATACTTACCGTCTTTGGTTTATTAGCAAACTACATTCTCTATATGATGGGCTTGGCCTTAACATCACCAGAAAGCACACAGGTCATGATTCAAATAGCACCGATGTTATTACTTATTGGTGGTGTTTGTGTTTTTAAAGAGTCGTTTAATACCAAACAAAAAGTGGGCTTGTTAACCTTTATCTTAGGACTGGTATTATTTTTTAATCAGCGATTTGAACAATTATTTAGTTTTCAGGGTAACTATGCTCTTGGCCTTTTCTTTATTATTCTTGCGGCAATTCTTTGGGCTATTTATGCCTTAGCACAAAAGCAACTGTTGAAAAATTTTGCCTCCGAAGAAATTATGATACTGATTTATTTAGCGGGAACCTTGGTATTTTTACCGTTATCGGCACCATCTTTAGTGTTTGAACTAGATACCATAGGCTGGTTACTGTTGATTTTTTGTGGGGCAAATACGCTTTTGGCTTATGGCGCTTTTGCAGAAGCTCTTGAACATTGGGAAGCGTCTCGTGTTAGCGCAACATTAGCGATAACGCCATTATTGACCTTAATTTTTATGCAGATCATTAATTATATTTATCCAGGAGCAATTACAAACGAACCACTCAATACTACCAGTATTATTGGTGCAGTGATCTTAGTTATTGGTTCTGGTGTTACGGCGTTAAGTAAAAATAAAACCAAAATAGTATTAACCTAATGGCTTAGATGTCGGCAACCAAACCAACTCTTTTAAGTCATTAATTATAGATATTTACCTGATAGCTCAGTCATTAACTATCAGTTTTTAACCTTTACTAACTCAATAAAACTGCCCGTAACGGGCAATTTTAAATTCAACAATCCCCAACAACGACTTAAAGTAACCTAGCTACATCGTATCGATTGGGCACTATAACCGCAGGTTTTAAGGCTATTTTCAGTGAATTATTTGGCAATAAATGACTGATATTGCAACCGAAACGATTCAACTGTCTATTTTATTTAATCTACTGACTTGGTTTATTTTCAGCCCAAACAGCCGTACCTTTATAGGCAGTCTGAAAGATAAACAACCTATCTTCAGAATAAGTGACTTTTATTTCAGCTAAGCTAGGCATGTAACCTATTTTTTTATTTCTGATCGTAATATCTGACATTTCAGTTAGGCTTTGATCACTAACCATGTAATAAATAGTTTCTTCAAATGCTCCCCCAGTGATCCAAGAGAAAAGTAACTTATTATCTAAGTTTTGAATATTAAAATAACTTCTATCTCCTGCTTCACCAATGCTAGCACCTCCAGAAGTAGTTTGCTCTGCGACAGTTATGACGTTAGAAGATACCTTTACATCTGTTAGCAAACCATCACGGTTAATTATTCTGGCTTTAATTGCCTCGTCACTCAAACCTTCACATGTACTACAATATCCCCCTTCTACCCATGAGAAAACAAAGCCATTATCTATGGGTGTTAAATCTTGGAATCGTGCAGTAGTTACATTATTTTCATCTATGATTGAAGGTTCAATTTTCCTGACAACGTCAATATCAATGTCATTAATAAATTTCCCATAGGTAACTATAGGAAAATCATCATTATTTGACTCTTTCGTTGACCAAGTAACTAAAATTTGATTGTTACTAATAGCCGCTTTAATCGTATTATCAATAAGACCATCTACATATTCATGAATAGAAAATATCTCTGAAGTGACACCCCTAGTATCAATATAACGCCCCATGATATTTTCACTGCCTTGTCCTGTTTTCCAGCGCCAAGTAACTAAATAATTTTCACCATCAAAAAGAATGTTTATTTCTTTGTGGTTATTACTAAGTGAAAACTCTCGTTCTAAATATAAATCTATATATCTACTATAAAATGATACGGGAATACGAACATCATCTAAAACCACTCCCGTTTTTGAGACTCTTTTAGCAACAAGGTGTCGATCATTATAATCAGCGCCATATACAACAAGATATGAACCCTGACTATATTTAGCATTAACATTTAAACAACCTAAAGATTTATCATCAATTAAAAATTGTTCACTAAAAGTGAGCTCCTGCGACATAATTTTGCCATAGAGATGATGTTCATTAGAATTCTGTGCTGATGGTTCACAAATCAACAATAGAAAATCATCATCTGCCTTGGTTACACTTATCTCGGTAGTCTCATGCGTTAATATACTCAGGTGCGAAGTCCGGGCAATATATCGAGAAACTTCTATATACCGATCAAACTCTTCGGCTTCCGAAAAAAAGAAAATAGAATAGTAAACGGAGTTCACTTCCACATAACTTTGCATAAATTTTAACGCAACATCGTCAATATTCGCCGTAAATATAACCTCTGTTCCCTCAAAGCTCGAAAAGTTAATGGGCTTAGAAGAGACTTCACTTATGTTTGAAAGTCCTTGCCTACTTTGAATAAAACTGTCAGTTTTTACGATAGTAATAACTTTAGGAGAAGTACCTTCGGAATAAAAAGTACTAAGTACAAGAGGCTCTGGATCAAGGCTTTGTTCTTGATACCAACTAAGAGGAATTTTTAAAGTGATCCCCCCTCTAAAAACAGCGTTATATTTGTTTGATATTTCATTTTTATATTTAATACTTTTATAATCAAGAGGAACAACGGCCACATCGGTGTTCGTTCCATTAGCTTTAGTGCTGTCACTACTAGAACCTCCTCCACATCCTTGAACAGATAAAATAAATAAAACAATCGTTATTAACTTTTTCACATATATTCCTTTATAAATATATTTTTGGTCATTAAAATACCTCAACGAAAACGACTATCTGGTTTAACTGTTTTAAGTGACTATATATAATGAGCAAAAAGGGGATGAACGAAAAATAAAGTGTAACTTTTCTTTGTTCATTGATTTGTTATGTTGAAATTTTATCACGCTTTACAAAAAAAGTAATATAACGCCAAACAACAATATTAACAAAAAATTAACGTGAAATCTTTAAAAGGTCGGTTTTAATATAAATAATGTTTGTTAGGCTAACTAAGATAATAAAATAGCGGGGGTATGGTGATTCTAGTTTACTGTATGGATAATATTTACTGCTTCGTTGTCATTTTCTTTAGGTGTTTCTTGCATCTGACAAACGATATTTCGCCCACTGTTTTTAGCTTTATATAAATCCACATCAGCAAGTTTTATCAGATCTTATAATTCATTCATTTGAGCATTAAAATCAGCCACACCAAAACTTGCAGTAATGTATAGAGAAAGACCATCATGTAAAACACTCAGTAAGTTCTCGCGGCGACTTTGTTGAGTGGTTTTTCAGCAATTTTAGTGTTAATCTTTTTTATATATAAATCAAGGAAGATTAACCCTATAGTGACCACCTACAATAAAATCAAAGACTTAACCTTGTTTCTTTGCTTTTTTACGCTATCAACAAGCTCACAAGAAATTACTTTTCAGCCTCATATTGAAATCGTAACTGAGCACCTGCCCCCTTTTCAAATAGATACACCCAATAAAGTAATGGGATTTGCCACAGAAATAGTATCTTCGGCGCTGTCGAATACACCGTACACATTTAATATCAGTGCCTATCCATGGGCGAGATCACTTAGTATGGCTCTGAATAAAGAAAACACCTGTATTTATTCTATTGCCCGAACCCCAGCACGTGAAGAGCAATTTATTTGGGTAAACACTATCGCCGAGCGTAATATTTCTTTTATTGGTTTAACCGCACAAAAGCTAAGTGTCTCTTCATTAGAAGATGCAAAAAAACATATGATTGCCGTGATCCGTGACGATGTTACCCACCAACTTTTAGTGAAAGAAGGCTTTACAGAAGGTCTTAATTTATTTGTCGTTAATAATACTCATTCATTATTAATGCTGTTAGCTAAGCGTAAGAGTATCGATTTAATTTTAGCCGACGGATATACCATTAAGTATCGCGCTCAATTTAATAATTTAAACCCTAATTTATTTGAAAATGTTTACCAACTAAATACAAAGCCGTTAGACTATTATTTTGCCTGTAATATAAAAACATCACCCTATATAATTGAACAGTTACGCTATTCAATTAATCAACTGAAGGTAACGGGAAAGATTGATAAAATAATCAGTGAGTGGCAATATCCCGTTATAAGAGTTAATTAACTACAAAGGCTTCATTGATAATTTTAGTGCTATTAATTTTAAAAATATCAGCAACTAACGGTTAATATATGTTACTTTTCTTATCCATTGTATATTCAAAAGATTTTAAATAATGAGCCTGTGGTTGAAGGATGGTTTAACATCCAGAAAAGTCGTTTTACAGCGTGCGGTACTTTTCTCCACGGTTACCTTATTCGTTTTATTTGTATTCCAGCCTTTTGGCACCAACAACCATACTATTCCCTTCAAATTCTTACGACTTTCCGGGTATGGCTTGGTAACCTTTTGCGCACTATTACTCTCAGGAGCATTAGAAATAGCTTCAACTCGCCTGAAGATTAACAACATATTACGTTTTATCATTATACCTTGTTTATACATTGGTATAGTTTCTACCTTTAATCACAGCTACTTTGTCGTGGCTATTCTTGGCTCCTGGCATTGGCAAAACCAATTACTGTTTATTTTATATACTTTTGCTATTGGACTGTTTCCAATCATTTTTATGTATCTTGTCAATCGACATGCGCAGAAAACGGCTTTACCAAGACAAGTTATCGAAACTGACAATGCAACGAATCAACAAAATGAAAGTGTTATTAATAGCGAGCGAATATCAACTCAGCCATTAACCTTAACAGGTGATAATAAAGGCGACAAATTACAAGTAGCTTTATCACAGCTGTTATTTATAAAATCCGCTGACAATTACTGTGAGTTAGTCATTATTAAAGATAACAACGTTAGCTATCAATTATTACGCAGTTCACTGATCAGTATCTTAAAACAACTTCCTGTTGACTCAACAGTGATGCGCTGCCATCGATCTTATGCTGTAAACCTAGCCTTAGTAGAACTTAGCACCGGCAATGCTGGCGGTTTGAAATTAATGATGAAACCCCTTGATGTTACTATCCCCGTATCTCGTTCTTATATAGAGACAATAAAACAAGCCTTGTCATTAGTCCCAAAAGCTTGTTAATCATCCCAATATATTGTTAGTAATACCTTTTTTATTAGCTTACCCCTAATTTATGGATATTCAATTGAGTGTTAGTCATGCTTAATTTGAAATTTAAACTTTAGTTAAGCAGGTAAATATGAATAATAAAATTAAAACACTAATAATGATCACTACCTTTATATTCTGTCGCTATAGTATGAAATACTTTTGGGGAGATACTTGGAGTGAAGCTTTACTGGCACTAGATAATCAATCCCACCTTTTATTAACACCCGCGAGCTACCTCTTTATATATAGCCCCTTAGTGTTAGTGGCAAGCTTACTATTTGAGGACGTTGATTTAACTGAGATTTTAGGTCTAAAAATAGCAGGATTTCAACATTACTTTTTAGCGGCGGTTGCCTGTTGCTTGCCGATGACAATCGGTTACGCCTATTTAAGTAGCGAGTTGAACCTTGCCCTATCAGGGATAATGGTTGGCTCGGTATACGCGGGGGTATTC
Source organism: Colwellia sp. MB3u-55 (assembly GCF_014076785.1). NCBI lineage: Bacteria > Pseudomonadati > Pseudomonadota > Gammaproteobacteria > Alteromonadales > Colwelliaceae > Colwellia > Colwellia sp. MB3u-55. Next base: position 10,453 of record NZ_JACGUS010000057.1, on the reverse strand, counting down.
GAAGAAATTCTTTTTAGAGCGGTATTGTTTGGAGTTTTATTTCGATATTGCCACTTAGGATTTATACCTGCCGCCTTATTTAGTTCTGTTATCTTTGGTTTTGGGCATATATATCAAGGGCATGACCTAATGTCAGCCTTTGCAGCTTTCGCAATAACTTCGGTAGCTGGTACTTGGTTTGCATGGTTATTTTGTGAATCTGGTTATCGAATTTGGTTTCCTTTGTGGATGCATATTTTCATGAATGAAGCTTACGGAATATTTGGCATGTCAGGTGGTGCAGCGGGAGACTTAGCGGGCAATATATTCAAAGCAAGCTCAATTATTTTAACTTTGCTTTACATTCATCTGCTTGTTTGCCGTAGTAAAAAGCGTGAAATAACCTTTTTAAACTTGTGGAAAAATCAATCGACCACAAGTACAAAAATGACATTAACCACTCAAAGTATTTAAAGGGAATTAACTATGTTTGAATTATTTTTAGTCATGATAATACTGACATCACCAGTATTAATTATTATCTTGGTTCACCATTACTTTCTTTATAAATCAGCAGCCAATTAACAATTTTTAGCGTTAAAAAAAGAAAGTAATAGTCATACCGCCATAGCAACACAAAAGAAATTAGCTATACTGATTGAACGAGTGATCGTACTGGAAAAAATCGTCACCGATAGCAACACTACACCTTGCCAAGAGATAAAAAAATTATAATGATGTTACTGCTATCTCTGCTATCTGACCGTAATTATTAAGTCGCTAACTCGACCTAAATAGTGGTATCGGTGTTGTTCGTTATTTTATCAACAAAAGTAACGCCTTAACGCTGATATTCATGGGCCTTTAAAACATCTAATGAGACCACTGTTAGTGCTTTTTGGTTAGTTGCCTCAAGTACAATAGGTGGAGCAACATTGGCTGCAATAGCGTGATACCAACGAACAGCGCATAAACACCATTTATCACCCGCTTTTAAGCCGGGAAAATTATATTGAGAATTAGGGCTGATCAGATCATTGCCTTGTAATTTTGAGAACTGGAGAAAATCGTCGGTCATAATTGCGCAGACACTATGGTTACCAAAATCAACTTCGGGCACAAAACAAAACCCTTTTCGGGTATAGCCCGTATTACTACAACATAACTCTAAATCTGTACCTAGTACATTCAATTGATTGTCCATAAAGGTGCCTTGTGTTAATTAACAAAAATAAGATGGATATACCTACCATGTTAGACAAAAGTAAGCTTAGTCCGGTGAAAAATAATAACATTAAATACACACCAGCTGGTAATTTTAGTCCAGCAGAAATCGCTAAATTTAATAAGTTCGCTGAAAGTTGGTGGGATCCAAACGGTCAATACAAAACGGCACTCGAATTCAATCGAGTACGCGTAGCGTATTTTATTGCAGAAATTTGCGCATTCTATGGTCGAGATCCTAATCATATAGCACCACTGCAAGGATTAAAAATTTTAGATGTTGGCTGTGGCGCAGGTCTGGTTTGCGAGCCTTTAGCAAAAGCCGGAGCCACAGTGGTCGGTATAGACGTGAGTGAGATAAGTATTGAAGTAGCAAAACGCCATGCGGTGAAATCTCAACTTGATATTGAGTATCGCCACGAACATGCGCAACATACCAGTATAAGCGATGAACATCGCTACGATGTGGTGATTAATGTGGAGGTCATCGAGCATGTACCTAACCAAAAAGACTTAGTAAAACAGTGTAGCCAATTATGCAAGGTGGGTGGCTGTGTGGTAATGGCAACGCTAAATCGCACGATTAAATCCTACCTAGTCGGCATTCTTGGCGCTGAATATATTATGCGCTATTTACCTATAGGTACACACAGCTGGCGTGCCTTTGTAACACCACTTGAATTAAACACTATCGCGACGCTAGCGCATATGCACTTGGTGACAGAAATTGGCATGGCCTACAGTCTCCTAAACAAAACTTGGCGTACAACCTCAAGTTTAGAAGTCAATTATGTACAACTATATAAACGACTAACAGCCAGTTAACTTTTCAACAATATCGGCTATAGGAAATAGACAATCACTTATTTAAATAGCCGATAATTGCCTGATAATAAATGTAAGCGTGTCCACTCATTGCTCGCCTGCTAAGTAATACAAAGCTCAATGGTAGATCAACGGGGGGTAATACCCCATAATTATAAAAAAACACTTGCTTGGTCAGATACCTGCTACTTTATTTACTGAACAATCGTAAGGCTACTTTCCAATGACACTCTTTTTATTGTTGATATAACATTAATAATAAAAAGAGTGTCATTGGAAAATATAAATATTTTAATTTTCCATTAATCAAAATTAACAGGAAAGCCGGTATGAATAATATAGTTAAGTAAGCAATTATTGCTCTATTATTGTTTGTATTCTCATTAGCAAGTTATGCTCAGCAACTGAGATTTGTTACAGTAGATTTACCCCCCTTTCATTTTATGGGCGCAGATAACAAACCTGCTGGAGCTTTAGTTGAAGTTATTGAAGCTTTAATGATTAAAACTCAGTTTTCTGCTCAAATCGAGTTTATACCTTTTGCACGTAGTTATGATTTAGCCTTAAATAATAAAAATATTTTTATGCTCTCTTTAATGAAGAGTTCTGACCGCAAAGATCTTTTCCAGTGGGTTGGTCAAATATTTAAGAGCAAAGCTTTTTTGGTGGGTCTTCGTAACCGATCGGATACCTACATTAGTAATATTGAAGAAGCAAAGTCGTTTGTCGTTGGTACAATTCGAGGCTATCACTCGCAGCAACATTTAAAAAAAGCAGGTTTTCTTGAGCAAAAAATCACCATTTATCCGTTAGTTATACACATATGTGGCGTATGCTCTTTGAACAACGAATAGACTTTATTTTAACAAACTTTATTGCATTAGACAGAGAAGTGAAGATTATTGGGTTTAACAAAGAAGACATTAAACCTTTTATTAAACTACATGATTTTCCTGGCGGTCTTTTCATCGCGACTGGACTTAAAACAACAGATAAAACAGTGACTATTTTATCTGTTGCATTACAACAAATAAAAGCCGATGGCACCTATAAAAACATTATGGATAAGTGGGGTTTATAAATAGCATAAATGCTATTCAACCAATCCATTTCTGCTCTAGTAACCATGAGGTCCTTGAAGTCAAGCCTCGAGGATTGGCTGTTTATTAGGTAAACATAGTTTATAAAATTTTGACCTAGTGATCAGGCCCAGCTTTTTACAAAGATGAACGACAAGATATTGTTCATAATTTCCGTAATTGTTTATTTCACCACATAGCTTTAATCAGCAAAGTTATAATTTAGCTGTTGACGTGCTAATTGTTAGATTAGCACGTAGAAAATTAATACAGGTTCATTTTTCAAAGCAAACTCTTAATGTTTTTCTGATGACTAACATAGTCATAAAATTCAAGTTTCTATTTTTAATACATTGTTGTTCGAAATGTTGTAAGAAGAAAATAAAGGCCATAAGTCATGATGAAAAAAATACGGAAATTAATTATCTCACTTATTCAAATAGCTGCGGTGTTAATGGTAAATGCAGTAATAGAAGTCATAGCGGCAAACAGCGAAAAAAAGCATTATGAAGCAGCACTTCAAGCTTATAACCAAGGAAATATTGAAATAGCTTATATTCATTTAAAAAAAGCTTTGCAGCAAAGTGAACGTAACTTACCGGCTAAATTATTACTCGCCAAGGTTTTAATTGATAAAAACTCTTACCCTGCTGCTGAGCAAGAACTCAATGATCTACTTGCTCAAGGTGTTGATAATAATTGTGATCTACCCGTATCACATCTCGCTAACCTTTTTGTACATAATGTTAACCTCTTGACGTATTATGCTAACTTATGAGCATATCACCTGTTTTGTAATAAAAAAAAGAAATTAATTACAATAACTTACGATATAAATGTTCGAATAACAAACAAAAAACCATCTTATCTGTCATCATACAATTGTACAGTTGTACAATCCTTAAAATAAGTTTTTTTGTTCTATAAAAATTAAGTTTTTTATATGCTGAACACTCAGCTATATGAAATGGAGTCTAACTTGAAACTTATCAATTCAATCCTCTGTATTTTGGTGTTTTTTGCTATGCCTAGCGCACAAGCGAGCTTTCAACCTTTGCTAGGCTCAGAACTAAATAACCAGTCGCTTTATGCCAGTGGTTACATATCAATGGGCGCACGAACAACTATTGGTGGCAATATTCAAAGTGCTACTGCAATAACACTGGCAGCCAATGCAATTGTCGGTGGTAACGTTGAGGCTGGAACCGCAGTAACACTTGGCGCAGCTGCCGGTGTAAAGGGTTATATTCAAAGTGCAACAACCGTTACCCTAGGCGCTTCTGCTGTTGTCGACGGCTCTATTATTGCAGGTACCACAGCAACTATTGGTGCGAGTGCAAAAGTTGATGGCGAGCTAAGTGCTGGTCAACAGTGACCATAGCCGCAACCGTTGAGGTTGGCGGCAATGTTTTGGCTGGCAGTACAATAACCGTTGGTGCAGATTCACTTCTCGGGGGCGATGTTTATGCTGGAACCACCACCACTACTGGTGCAGATGTTGGCATCGTTGGCGCGCTTACTGCGAATTCTTTGAAAATGGTTGCACTGCCAATCATCGTTGATAGTCAGGAAGCGCTCATCACGTCTGTGCAACAAGATATAAAAGACATGGGTACAGGAACAGAACTTGTATCAACCACTTTTGGCACCAACGACAAAACACTTGAAGCCGGTATTTACAGTACAATAAATTATTTAACCATCGCGATAGGTAAAACCTTAACGCTTGATGGTAAAGGTATCTATGGCTCTTGGATTTTTAATATCGCCAACTATCTAACCTTCTCTACAAACTCAACAGTGGTATTGAAAGATATTACCGATAACAGCACCATTATCTAGAATGTTCTTGGCGACAAAACCGGCTCAGCAGGTTACACAACTCGGCGCCGGCGCTAAGGCTAGAGGTTATATTTTTGCTAGAGGTTTTATTCAAACGGGTGCTGATTCAATAATAGCAGGCATAGGCAATGATTGTGGCGGCGCTTATTCAGCAAGTAACTTTATTGAATTTGGTGCAGATACTGTTATTGATAAAAAAGATTGTACCAATGGCGAGCCCAGAGCTTCTGCAGATGGCCTTGCCGTCACTCAAGTTCCCGAGCCTGCAACGCTGTGGTTATTCGCTCTAGCACTTTTCGGTTTAGCAATTAAAGCGCAACGTAAAAAAGCATAAACTCAGCATCACCAATAAAAAGGCTCCTTTTGAGGCCTTTTTTTGGGGCTTTGGCTAATTTATGATCTTAACGTTAGTGTAACCAAGGCAATGCCATGATCGGTACTTTCGCCATCTCGCTCAAAGATAGGATTAATTAAATGTCGATCATACGTGTCATACGCACTGACCTGATAAAGACTATCGTGATAACTAGCGTCAAAATCACATGATAATAAGATATAATCAAGTACTGAGCTGCTCGCACCAAAATAATGTGTCGGAGTGCGCTGTATTTTTTCTTCTTGAAGAGTCTCATTTGTCACTGCAACTTGAAATAAATCCCAAGCATCTTGCAAGCAATATTTAGCAAGATAGGCATCACGCTCAATGGCCGAGACAAACCTTAGGGTGTTAGTCAGTAGATGACTTAGCACACCATCAGTTAAGGTATTGTTGAAGTCCCCCATTAATACCATTGGCTGGCCGGTAGCCTCACGCCGCGCTATGATTTCAATCATTAATAACGTCGCTTCACTGCCACGTTGTATCGTTGAGCCCCAACCACCTGCCACTTGTGCTTTTAGGCTTTCAATAATGGTTTGCTCTGGCGTGCGACTTATATTTTTATCATCGACTTCAATCATAGAGCGCTTAGATTTAAAGTGCACAACATAACAATCACAGTTACCCATATGAGGCACATCAACCGTTGCCCTTAACACTTTTCGGCTAAAAGAGAATTTATCGGTTAAACCTAATGATAGTGCAAGCTCAGTGTTTGCTTCTACCGCGGCAACTTCAACAATAGGGTAACGAGATGCAATGGCGACAACAGGACGTTTGTAAATAAAATCATCTATCACTTGAGGTTCATCAACCACAGCAAAATAACAATAGCCCTGCTCTGCAACTAATTGCTCTAGAGACTCGGGACTAAAGACTTCTTGAAAGCCAATAATGTCAGGTTGAAATTCACGTAAATATTCAGCAATCCAATGTTGCTTTTTACGCCACTGCTCAGCACTATAAATTCGTTCAAATTCATAGAAAGCATTGGGCGGCTCAAGATAATTAAACAAATTAAAGGTCGCTATTTTAAGCTGTAAATTTGATACCGCTACAGAAGGCAGTGTGGGATCTATTTCTTCTGGGGCTTTTTTATCTGGATAGTCGATAATATTAACTCTAATAAACGTTGAACGAAGAGTATACCTGAGATAAAAAATTAAAAACCAACAAGATAAATTACCATTTAGTTAACAGCTTACTTACGTCATTTTTTGCTGTCTTTGATAACTTCTGTATTAATGCAAAAGGTACAAACTCGTGGTTAATTTTTTCTTCGATATCATCAAGCATCAACAACCACAATTTTGCCGTCATCTCAGCATCAAATAACGCCCGATGAAAAGCCCCATCTGATGGAATATTTTTATAACGAATCAGCGTACCTAATTTATGATTAGGCGCATCTATATTTATTCTGCGCGAGACAAGTAATGAACAAATAAATTGCCCAAAATATTTTCGATTAATGTTATTAAGCTCAGCGTTCAGGAATTTTTGATCAAAAGACGCATTATGGGCAAGTAAATTATCGTCACCCAGAAAATCGGTAAATTGTGCCATCACTTCACCACAAGAGCCGACATTAGCAAGCATTTGATTAGATATTCCGGTGTATTGCTCAATAAAACCACTGATCCTAAAACCAGGATTCATTAATGATTGAAATTTATCGGTAACTTTACCGTCTACAATTCTAACCGCACCTATCTCTATCGCTCTATCACCTTGATTGGGTGATAATCCTGTGGTTTCAAAATCAAGTACCACTAACGAATTGGCATTTTCATGCATCTAAGTTAACCCTATAAATTTATGCAGCGCTGATTTTAACGGCTCTATTTCAAAATGAAAGTAATCATTACTCGTAAGCAATGTTAAATTATTCTGTTCAAGAATCAACTTAGAAACTATACTGTATAAAAACACAGTTGAGATTTAAGTAATGAAAGTTATTCCTATTTACATTGAAGCAGGTATTTCAGGGTTTGAATCACCCGCAGCCGAATATAAAGAACTGGGGTTATCACTAGATAAACTCCTTATTAGGCATCCTAATGCCACATTTATTGGCCAAGCATCTGGCGAGTCCATGCAGGGTGTGGGCATTTTTGATGGTGATTTACTTATTGTTGATCGTTCACTCACCGCCAGAAATGGTGATGTCATTGTGGCAAATTACAATGGTTGCTTTGTCTGTAAGTTGATTGATAAAAAGCAAGCTCGGCTGTTATCAGCGTCTAAAGATTTTGCGCCAGTTAGCATCAAGCCCGGAGACGACTTTCAATTAGAAGGTATTGTTACTCGCTCTATTCGACTCCATCATCAAGCTCCTGAATTAACCGCATGTATGCATTAGTTGATGCTGTATCTTTTTATGCCAGCGCAGAAAAAGTCTTCGACCCGAGCATAAGAAACAAGCCCGTTGTTGTTTTAACGAATAACGATGGCTGCATTTGTGCTGTTTGTCCTATTGCTCGACGGCTGGGTATTCCAAAATTCACTCCCTATTTTCAGATAAAAGACTTACTACATAAGCATGGTGTAGTGGTACGCTCTTCCAACTACGAGTTATATGCTGACTTAAGTGAAAGAATGATGAATGTTATTGCGAGATATTGTGATGACCAATATATTTACTCAATTGATGAGTCATTTTTACATTTTAAAAACTATAGTGGCGTTATTAAAGATTGGCACCAATACGGCCATGAAATAAGACGTGCTATTTGGAAAGAAACCCGGCTACCGGTGGGTGTTGGCTTTGGTACAACATCAACCTTAGCTAAAGCAGCAAATCATGCAGCTAAAAAACTTGACGGTTACCAGGGTGTTGCCATTATTGATAACGCGCAAAGTGCGAAAGAAATATTAGAAAAAATGGCAGTAAATGAGGTTTGGGGTATTGGTAATAAAATATCTCATCGACTAAAACAGCAAAATATTAGCACGGCTTATCAGTTATCAATGCAATGCCCTAAGATTATGCGCAAGCAATTTAGTGTTGTCACTGAGCGTACGGTTAACGAATTAAAGGGGATTAGCTGTTTAAGCTGGGATGATGTAAAAGCACCTAAACGGGAAATATTCTCTACACGTAGTTTTGGTCAACGTATTGTCGATATACATACATTACAAGCAGCCTTAACCACCCATAGTACGATAGTCGCTAAAAAAGTAAGACGTCAGTCTTCACTTATAAAAAAACTGCTCGTGTTCGCTTCAAGCTCACCCCATGATGAAAATTATTACAAACAAACAATGGTTTATACTTTTCCCTTAGCAACAGATAATAGTTGTGATATTGCTACAGCGGTCAGTTTAATACTCGCTGAAATATTTATACCCGGTGTGCATTTTTATCGTTGTGGTGTCGGTGCAATCGCCTTGGAAAGCAGACAACATCAACAAGCTGATTTATTTTTATCTGATCATTCAAACCCAATACTCATGAATTGTCTTGATAGTATTAATAGTCGTTACGGTAAAGGGACACTGACCTTGGGCGCAGAGGGAAAATCAGACTCCTGGCAAATGAAACGGCACTTTTTAAGTCCACAGTACACAAGTAACTGGCAAGACATACCCAAAATTAGCTGTTAGTTTTATTCGTAAGTTTAGTCACTGTAATCTTGACTCATAATATTTAAGGTTAAAGTTGCTAGTAATATAAGGTGTCAAAGGGTTACCGCCTTAAAAGATGTTCACCCCCCACTTTAATGCGTCGTAATAACAATTTAATAGGCTAGCTTCAAAAATTTTATGACTGTCAATAGAACGAGTAATACGCTTACCTGTTGATACTTCATAATGCTTAGCCAATGTTAATAGTTCTGACAACTCACCTTGTTGCTCAGACAACGCCAATTTGATGTCAGATGAAAAAACAAAACTTTTTACAATATCTGCCATGGGTAAATTTAATATGGCATCTAAATTACTCAATATTCCGGTTAAAAAAGCTTTTTCTTTAAGGTGATTAAATGATTTTTATTTCGTGATGAGTTCCATCATTTTAGCGCGTACTAAAGACTCGATAAAAAGTTCTGGCGAACTTTTAGATGATAATGCTGACATTGATATAATGGCAACATACTGCTTTATTTTATCTGTTCCCAAAAAGGTAATAGCTTGCTTAATCGAGGTGATTTCAATATTTCCACACTCTGCAGCACTGTTTACCAACTTTAGTATACCGCTTACTAACGTTACATCACGGCTAATAATTTCAGTCAGTTGATTGAAGTCTAGGTGTAGTTTGTAGGCTTCTAAGAAAAGTTAAATTAACTTTTAGAGGGGATATAGACGTGCCCAACTTTATTTCGGGTTTGTGAAAAAGTAGCCTTGATAATAGTCTATGGCTAGCGCTTTAAATTGTTGGTACTGCTGATTCGTTTCAATACGTTCAGCAATTATTTTTATATGACTATTAGTTGATAGTAGGCGTTTTTTCAGCCCTTCTATTTGAGTGAAAGTAACCTGTTCAATGTCAACTTTAATAATAGAGATATATGGAAAAAACACTTCCCATTTACTTTCGAAATCATAATCATCCAACGCAATGACATAACCCTTTTTATGAAGTTGAGCAACATTAAAAACAAGTTCATCAGAGACGTTTACTGTTTCTATAATTTCAACCACTATATCTTTTGGGTTAAAGAGCAAAGGCGAATTTTGTAATAAGGTGGACTCATCAAAATTAATAAAGGCCAAATTACCAAGACAAACATCGGCTAAATCACCAAATATATGGTTTTGAAGTATAACTTTTGAGGTTGCTTTTTCTGGGAAATCCTCGTTAAATACATTATCTAAACTGTCTCTAAAGAGTAATTCATAACCAATGGTTTAAGATTTATATCTAAAATCGCTTGCCTTGCGATGAAAGTTTTTAATATTATTTCCATTAATTAAACCTACGAGATTTCATCATGTAATAGTAGTTGCTCTTCGGAGAAAATCTACGTAGATATTTATAAAACATAATAAAACCTATTAACGCATGGTTAGGTTAAGTGCACGGTGACAATGGACTAAAAAACGCATTAAAAGATCAAAAAAAGAATCAATGAACTTTAATCTTGTCATATAAAATAAAATAAAATAAATTCAATGAATA
>NZ_JACGUS010000056.1:0-1206 GCF_014076785.1 Colwellia sp. MB3u-55 | reverse complement strand
AAACGTTAGGTGATACAAATGACAAAGAAAAAACGTCCAAATTTCAGTCCTGAATTTCGATTAGAAACAGCACAATTAGTTGTTGATAATGGTTATACCCACGAAGATGCAGCGAAGGCCATGGGTGCTGGTTATTCCACCGTTAGCAAATGGGTTAAACAGTTAAAAGAAGAGCGAAAAGGTAAACAACCTAAAGCTACTCCTATGACCGCTGATCAATTAAAAATACGTGAACTTGAAAAAAAGATTGAACGCATTGAATTAGAAAAGGATATCTTAAAAAAGGCTACTGCTCTGTTGATGTCAGACTCCCTGAACAATTCTTATTAATTGAGAAACTCAATCAGAGCAACAAAATAAAATATCCAATCACTACGTTATGCGATGTATTTAAAGTACATCGCAGCAGTTATAAATATTGGGTAAACAGGGATAATAATTTAAGCTCGTCAGAGATTAAATTAAGAGCTGATGTTAAACGCTTTCATGCACTTAGTGGTGGCTCTGCGGGTGCTAGAAGCCTATCTGATATGGTGACGAATGAAGGTTATCCATTAAGTCGTTATCGGGCAAGAAGCTTAATGAATGAGCTAGATTTAGTGAGTTGTCAGATACCTAAGCATAAATACAAGAAGGCGAATCAAGATCATGTGGCCATCCCAAATATACTCAAACGTCAATTCGCCGTTGTTGAGCCTAATACTTATTGGTGTGGAGATGTGACGTACATTTGGACAGGTAATCGTTGGTCTTATCTTGCTGTTGTCCTTGATTTATTTTCTAGAAAAACTATCGGCTGGGCGATATCAAACTCACCTGATAGTGAGTTAACGATGCAAGCATTGATGATGGCATATGAGAGCAGAGGAAAGCCTAAAGATGCCATATTCCACTCAGACCAAGGAACGCATTACACCAGCAGAAAGTTTAGGCAACGACTGTGGCGTTATCAAATCACACAAAGCATGAGCCGCCGTGGAAATTGTTGGGATAATGCACCAATGGAACGATATTTTAGAAGTTTGAAAACGGAATGGATACCTTTGATAGGGTATAAGAATTTTAATGAAGCCAAACAAGCAATCATTAATTACATCATGGATTATTACAATAAGACCAGGCCACATACGTACAACGGTGGAATAAGCCCAAATGAATCAGAGCGAAGATACAAATTAAGCTACAAAACTGTGGCCAATTTTACTT
>NZ_JACGUS010000055.1:0-3300 GCF_014076785.1 Colwellia sp. MB3u-55 | reverse complement strand
ATCGCTATCATTGCCTGTGTTAGAAAAATGATTGTGATCTTAAATTCGATGGTGAGAGATGGTGTCTATTGGGACCCAAAAATGAATCAATAATTAAGAATTGACACCATAGTCACTTGTTATATTTTTTAATAGCTACCACAAGGTAACAAGTTTTTTACTCGTGTTTGTTCATCAAATAGCCACGATTCAATTATTTGACAGTTTTCCCGAATAAGTTTAATTGTATCTTCATCTAATAGAAGTGGGATTCTTGTCATGAAAGGCCAGACCCATTTTACTTCATCCGCTTCGGTTACAGTAAAGTTTACACCGTAAGCTTTTGAACTGGAGTGTGCAACCACTTGATTTCTTAATGTCTTTATAACTAAATTATGAGCATTTTTTTGTAAAGAGTTAAATTGCTTTATAAACCCAGATCTTAAATTTCCAGTATCATTATCGCTAAAAGGTCTACTATACGAAATAATGACAGACTCTTGAAATGCACGATTTATATTACCATTCAGGTCAGATTTAATAGCTTCATCAATCAAGTCTTTCGTATACCTAATATCCACTAAAGGCATCATGATTCGTTGAAAGTGTATGACTTCAGTTTTTTGCCGACGATCCATTACACCCTCCTTAAAATATAACGCCCCACTAAGAGGCAAATAATAGTTGGTTATAATAGAGAGCGAAGCGAACAAAACCAACTGTTATTTGTCCTGCTTGAGTGGCTTGTTAGGTTTCGAGCACGCCAATGTTAGAGCTATTATTCCCAAAGGCCAATTGAACCAACCAAACATAACTAGAAAAGGGCTATCATCCCAACTTGCTAAATCAAATAGACTACTAGAAGGAACCATAATTGATAGTTCAAATGCCGCTGTAACAATTACAGACACTATAAATACAATAACAAGCAAAAAAGACGGATCGTATTTAAGATATACTTGTTTATTAATGAACAAAGCTGCATTTATTCCAGCAAATGTACAAACAAGCCATATAACTTCCAATGTCACTATTAAAGTCCACCCGTCTTGTTGGTAAATTACCCACCCAAGATATGAAACTAAAACAGCTAAAAATATAAATACTCGATGTTGCAAATTAGAAACCTAACGCTTTGCTAAGCGGCTAAGTACAATTTGCTAAAATGCGCGGAGCGCGAGCAAACTGTACGTGTCCGTTTGAGCAACTTGTTATGTGAATTATTTACCATACCTGCGAATAACAGATACCTTGCCATTTTCTAACTCGATAACATCTAATACAACTTTGCTATAGCTAAATTCTGAACCGTCTGAGCGTAAACCTTTAGCAGAAAAGCTATGCTTAAATGCAATTGAATTATATCCAACAATATACTCTATTAATTTTGAATCATAACCAGTATGAACTCCCAAATATCGAGTCATCCCTTTACGCATCATTTCTTTCCCGTCAGGTTCTCTAGAGTCATCGGGAGCATTAGGGAAATGTTGATTACCTACATCATCAGTTAAGAATGATAAGTAATGCTCTAAATCTTCTTTAGAAGCATTAGGTTGTTGAGTTTTTACCTTTGCTTCATAGTATTCTTGAAAAAATTTATCGTAATCAACTATATTTTCATTGGCTAATACATTTGTTGAAAGACAAGTAATTAAAACAGCTACGATTGATATAAATTTATTCATTTGTGCTCCTTAGTATGAGATTCACATAACGCCCTATTAAGCGGCGCGAAATTGTTGGCTAAAATTGCGAGGAACGAAGCTAGCCAACTGTTTAGCGTCCGTCTTGAATAGCTTGTTATATGTGGCTTACATGGCAAACACTTAAGTTACCAAGAACAATAAAAGGTTAAAGCGTGGAATGAGTAGATTTAAAAAACCTTTCGCCACTTTGCTCCTAACCGTGAATTTGAGCCGTTTACTAAAAAGCCAATTAAGCAAAAACCTAAACAGACTTTGTAAAACCTAAAGGGAATTGAGCGATATGCACTAAATCCATTTAGGCGAAAACTGTGTAACCAAAAATACAAACTGATTTTATGCCACTAAAGTTACCATAAAAAAGAACGGAAACAAGCACAAAACTAATAAATTAAATGCCCAAGTTACAAAAATAATTTTATGAATAGTGGCGACATATAACGCCTAATTAACAGGCAAAAAATTGTTGGCTAAAATAAGTGAACGGAGTGAACAAAAAGCCAACTGTTTTTTGTCCTTGTTTAATTTCTTGTTAGGTTTACTTATAAACCGCTAGTACAACTTTTTCACTTTTATCTAACTCGATAACACATTGATTAGTGACAAAATTAAGCTTGCTACTAAACACAATAATTGCCCCGTTTTCATTGATAGTATTTTTATAGATAGACAGGTTTGCTGTTTCTAATTGCCTAATTACACTTGATTTATTTACACCAACAGAGAAATTACCGCAAAGATAGAAAATTTCATCTTTAGCTATTTTCCAAAAGATGGCACCTGTAATGATGAATACTAATACAACCAAAAGGCTGATAAGTATTTTTTTATTTTTCGATTTCATACTGATGCTTCCAGATATTCCTGTAAACCTAACGCCGTTTTAAGCGGCAAATTGCAGTTGGCTAAAATAAGTGAGGCACGAACAAAAAGCCAACTGTAATTTGTCCGACTTGAAAACCCTTGTTAGGCATTAATTTTATGCCGTAGCTCGTTGTAATTTTTACAAAATATTATTTTATTTTTATGCTCTGCGGTAAAGTCTAGAATACGAACCATATTGTCATTATCGAATTTTTGATTCCACCAATACATCTCTATGAAAGAGGATAATGATTCTTTACGGAATTGACCTAAAATGAATTTCCGCTTAAGAAAGCGTTTAAATATACGCCATTGTCTAAGTAAAACAGGTGGATTTAAAATAACAATAAGGTCAGCATCACGAAAAGAATCTGCCAGCCATTTATAATAAACACCTTCGACGATCCAATTTTCTTGGGACAATACTTGGTTTAATTTTTCTGCTCTAGACTCTTCACTAGATCGAATGTAAGCGTTTTTATTTTGCTCCCAAAAGACTCTATCAAGATCGTAAGCATTCAACTTTGTTAATTCTTGGAGTTTAGTCGAGCTAAATGTTTTACCACTACCTGGACCACCAATGATGTGAATTTTACGATACTGCAAGAGTTGACTCCGTTGATGCCTAACGCCACATTAAGCGGCAAAAAATTGTTGGCTAAAATGTTGAACGAAGTGAAAACAGCCAACTGTTTTTTGTCCGTTTGAATGCCTTGTTATGCGATTTTTACATTACCACAAACCGCACAAT
>NZ_JACGUS010000054.1:0-3875 GCF_014076785.1 Colwellia sp. MB3u-55 | reverse complement strand
TAATTAAATCTATTTCACTTTTTGGTTAAATAGTTTTTCGCCAAAGTAGGTAAGTGATAAATTCACTTTTCATTAGTGGCTCAAAATTCACGGTTTAGTGTGTCGCAATGCTGTGAGTTTTTTAATGTGCATTTTATGTCATTAATATTTATATAAATTGTGCAGTTTGTGGTGGTGTAAAAATCGCATAACAAGGCATTCAAACGGACAAAAAACAGTTGGCTGTTTTCACTTCGTTCAACATTTTAGCCAACAATTTTTTGCCGCTTAATGTGGCGTTAGTTGCCAAGGAGTTTGCATCATGGATGAGTCTACAGTTGAAGCTTTATTTATTATTCTCTTCGCAGTTTTACCTTGTGGGATTTTCGGGTATCTAATCGCTTTTAAAGGGCGCAGAGGTTTAATCTCGGGTTACAGTGAAAAGAACTTTTCTAATCCTCAAGCATTTGGAAAAAGTGTAGGTGTAAGCCTAATATTGTTTTCTGTTTTTATGGTATTTATCGCATATTTTTGGCACTTGGGTCTCCTTACAGAAAATCGAATGGCTTCTTATGTTTTATTACTCATTATTGGTGTAGTGTTAAATTACTTTTATGGTATTGTTAAATATCGTAAAAAAGGCAACTAACAAGCAACTCAAGACGGACACAAACAGTTGGCTGTGCTCGTACCTCGCAAATTATAGCCAACTATTTTTAGCCGCTTAGTAGGGCGTTATATTTCAAGGGGGCCAGTCCTGTGTCTGCGGCAGATAACTATAAAAAGCAACTAGGCCAAGAAGTAGCTGATTTATTTGGTGGTGAGTTCAAGTTTTATAAATCCAAACTAGAACTGAAACGCAAAAGAGCCGAGGGCTTCGATGTCATAGTCCTGTCAGGCTCAAATAAGTGGTCACCCTATATTGATGTCTCTTTCTATTTTGGCAGAAACTATGACGCAGCAAGAAAGGTAGAGAAAGCACTTGGCAGTTATACCATGCCATATCAAATACAGCAGTATTCGCCGAACGTGGGATCGATGAAGGGGGTTGGGTATAGAGGTGACGGCACTTGGGAGGTAAATATTGATGAGCCTCCGAAAGATTTGGCACTAACAATTAAGAAAGCAATCGAGAAAATCGCGTTCCCATTTTTTGAGCGATTCTCTACACTCAAAGCAGCACAAAGTGCACTGGAAAGTGATGATTCATGGTGCTTTTCACCAAAGGGGCCATTTTATCACATGATCTTTACAGTAGATGTCGCACTAAATGACATCGAACACTTCAAAGAATGGAGTCAGTGCCTTGATGAGTTCTATAAGAATCAAGCCTTTGAAGATATAGCAAAGTTACAGGGTAATAAGATTGAAATATAACCAGCGCATCCACCGGACAAATTTTCGCTGTCACCTTTTTTGCAAAGAACCGCAAAAAAGCCGCCATCAAAAACTTGCTCGGTGATACGGGCGTTAGGTAGCAAATGGAATTTCTCAGCATAACTATAGTCATATTATTGTATCTGAATGCATCAGCAATATATTACGCTGTGCTATCGAATATGTTTTCAAAGCATCAGTTAATTGCTCAATCCATATTTGTTTTTATAGTTCCATTTTTAGGTGCAATATTAGTCTTAGTGTTTTCTATCTCACAAATTGATAGAACTGGTTTTAAACCATCAATAGATAAGCCTAAAATTAGGTTGTTGAGCTATATATTCTTAACGTTTTTGGTAAGTAAAAATACATCTGATAGTTTCGCTAATGATTCTAGTCCTACTGATTTTGGTGGTTCAGATGGTGGTGGAGATTAAAGCTACCTAACAAGAAATTCAACAAGGACAAAAACAGTTGGCTTTTTGTTCACTACGTTCACTTATTTTAGCCCACAATTTTTAGCCTGTTAATTAGGCGTTAGGCATTTAGAGTTAATATGGATATTTATATACATCTGCTAGCCGTCATACCTTCTTTAGTTTTAGGAGCTATAAATTTATCCTTAGAAAAGGGTACTTTAATCCACAAGCGTATTGGAAAGTTTTGGGCTGTTTTAATGCTTATTACAGCTATTAGTTCTCTTTTTATAATGCCAACTGGTAGCTTTACGTGGTTACACCTTTTTTCTATTTTGGTTATTGTTTGTATTCCAGTTGGAGTGTCTTCTATTCGTAAAGGTAATATCAAACGTCATACTCATTGTATGCTTGGTGCATACATAGGTACTGTTATTTCAGCTTATTTTGCTGTTGTGACTCCTGGTCGTTTTCTTAATGGCGTATTTTATTAGCATATGCCTAACAAGAAATTAAACAAGGACAAAAAAAAGTTGGCTTTTTGTTCACTCCGTTCACTTATTTTAGCCAACAATTTTTTGCCTGTTAATTAGGCGTTATGTTTACAAGGTTGATTCCAATATATGATTAAAACGATAGGCCTATGGATTATTGGTATCGTGTTTTTTACTACTTATATTGGTATTGGCTTAAAACTTTTTGCAGGTTCAGAGTCAGGAGTTATATACGTAAAAAGTGAGTTTTCATTTGGTAGTATTACTTTAATTGGGTCCTTTCTAGTTATGACTATTCTTGTATTTATTTTAGGTAATTACTTAATTGATAGTGTCGTAAAGAGGCTCAATAAAAAGTAAACATAACAAGCCATTCAAGCAGGACTTTTAACAGTTGGCTAGGTTCCGCTTCGCTTCACATTTTAGCCAACAATTAAAAGCCTCTTAATGGGGCGTTAGTTACCCGCGCTATTCTGGTTAAATTTATTTTATAGTTTGGTGCTCAATTTAACTTTTGTGTTTGTTTCGTTCTTTGGTTTGGCAATGGATTTGCTCTCAATCTTTCAATTCCTTTTTGCTCAATCCAGTTTTCGCCTTTCACCATTTAATGTTCAAAGTAGCTTTAGTTGTTAAGGCTCAAAGTTAATGTTTGGTGGTTAGCGCGGGATACTTTTGGTCACTTTCGTTAATCAATTAAACATGGTAACTTATTGCTACTATTATGCTTTTAATTAAAAAGTAACTAACAAGCTATTCAAGCGGGACAAATTACAGTTGGCTAGTTTCGCTTCGCTACACATTTTAGCCAACTGCAATTTGCCCCTTAATGGGGCGTTAGGCAACCATATAATTTATCAATTGGAGTCGTATGTCGTTTAAAAGTATATTTTTGATATTATTTTCTTTAGTCATAACATCTGGCTGCCAATCTACTGGAATTCAGACGAAGCATCTTAGCTCTCTAGAATTGGATGAGATTAACGGAATTAAAAGTTATCAAAAAGGTGAATATGAAAAATCTTTTGAACTCTTAAAGACACCAGCAACATGGGGTTATAAAGGTGCTCAATATACTATTGCATTCATGTTTCTCAAAGGACATCATGTTGAACAATCTACTTTAATGGGAATGGGATGGCTTGGTGTAGCCACGGAGATGGAAACTGAGG
Organism: Colwellia sp. MB3u-55; assembly: GCF_014076785.1. Classification (NCBI taxonomy): domain Bacteria; kingdom Pseudomonadati; phylum Pseudomonadota; class Gammaproteobacteria; order Alteromonadales; family Colwelliaceae; genus Colwellia; species Colwellia sp. MB3u-55. Next base: position 440 of record NZ_JACGUS010000054.1, on the reverse strand, counting down.
ATTGGTCTGAACAATACAGAAATTTTTATTCATCTGCTACGTCAGAACAACAGTTGAAAATTGATGGAATAGTTAAAGAGTATATTAAAAGATATGGTATGAAATCTCAAAATATCACGTGTACAAAATCATCAACTGTTTTATCACGAAGAATTCAACACTCTTGTCATAGATCAGAACGCATAAGTACAGTGTATGAAGTTGATTTAGTTGAGTAATGGTTACCTAACAAGGGTTTTCAAGTCGGACAAATTACAGTTGGCTTTTTGTTCGTGCCTCACTTATTTTAGCCAACTGCAATTTGCCGCTTAAAACGGCGTTATGCGGCATTGCGAATTCGATTAAATGTAATTGTGGTATTTGTCTTTTCTTTATCTTGGTTATTTACGTGTAATTAAATCTATTTTAGTTTGTGGTTAAATAGTTTTTTCGCCAAAGCA
>NZ_JACGUS010000053.1:0-7847 GCF_014076785.1 Colwellia sp. MB3u-55 | reverse complement strand
CATTATTAAACTGTTTTACGTCTTTCCTTGCTTCTCGTTAGAGAATTAAGAACCGACTATGTAAAATCAATGTAATGTGAGTGTCCACACAAATTGCATGATAACTAATTGTTAAAGAAAAACTCATTTACTTAATGTAAAGAGTTAGATATAAAACCCATTCGTTTATACCTTTGGAGCGTTGCTCCGTTGCTGCAGGCCTTGCCTGAAGCGAGATGCGTATTCTACGCACTCTAGTTTCGATGTCAACGTTTTATTTAATTTAATTTGAAGTTTCTTTTCGAAGATTCAAACTTAACTTTTAAAACGTTAAGTTAACTACTTTACCCTAAAGTGATGTAGATAACTTATCAAAACAGCTCTTTCATGGTTCGTTTTGACTGAACCCCTTGGAACTGGAGCGCATTCTAGACATTTTCTAAAAACTATCAAGCACTATTTTCATCTTTTTGTTTGTTCGAATGAAAAACAAGCAGACAGGATGATATTAAAACATATATCTACTAATAACTCCCCTACAGCTATTTATACGCACTATAAATCTGGCCCAATTTTTATTTTAATTCATCATGCTGAATATCAAATAGTATTCTTCAGCGTAAAAATATCAATATGTTGTGCTGCATATTTAGTTAATTTACTCATCTCACTTATTAATTAGTCGTTTTGATTTTACTTATTTACGAATAAATTCGTATCTATATTGTTTTATCCATAATTTGAACTAATGTAAAAGATATACGAAATAACTCGTAGAGTGTAACTAACAAATATTGAGGTGCCAGGATGAGAAGAAATAGACTTTATGAAGACCAAAAAGCTGAAGCAGATATGACGCCTATGCTTGATATTGTTTTTATCCTTTTAATATTCTTTATTGTGACCACCTCATTCATTAAAGAACAAGGTTTCTTAGTGAATAAACCCGATGGCGGCATTCCTAATCAGAATAATAATCCTATGTTACTTATAAGAGTAAATGAAAATGGTCTTGTTTCCTTAAATGGTAGAATCACAGATATTGAAAGACTACCAGCAAATATAGAAAACTATCTGGCTACTAATCCAGTAACTGCTGCTGTTGTGATCCCTCACGCAAATACAAATTATGATAGTGTAGTTAAGGTTATCGATCACATAACTATGGTTGGTGGGCTTAAGGTATCTATAGGCAAATAGTCTATATATAAGGGTTAGTCTTTTGATGGGCTAACCATTAAAGCTCAGGTTCCTGTTATATATGTGCTTCGATATATTAAGCTCAATCATATTAGTTTGTATAACCTGCTAATCACTATAATGACATTTGATTCTGTTAATGCTGACAGTAATAATCAAGTACTTTGCATTTAGCTTGTGTTCTTAGCTTTTACAGAGAAAAAGCATACTATCAACGATTGCAGATACTCTCTTATTACAAGAGACGATTAACTCATTACCCCAGGCGCTTAACCTACTCCCTACTTAATATTGTTAATAAGTAAAAAATTATTAATCTGTTAGTAAGAGTACCTATGCATAGTGCTGTTGATCACTAAATAAAAACTTCATCAAGACAAAAAATCTCTATTGACGGACCAAGCTCTTGGCTAGACAAAACCATTCTTGCTGCTACTTGCTCACCCGTTATCGGGCGGAAGCGTCGTAGCAAGGGTATAATGCATAAAATAGGCATGAACCAACTAGCCATTTTTTCACCTAAACGAAATTCTGTTCGTTGACCAAGTAGTAATGATGGTTGAATAATACTAATACGTTTAAAGGGTAAATGCTTTATTCTCTGCTCCAAAATACCTTTCATTTTTAGATACGGATTATTACTTTGATCATTAGCCCCTGCAGAAGAAACAAGTAGGTAGTGATTAACACCGTTGTTTACTGCTAATTGTGCTGCTTCAAACTGGTAATCAAGATCTACTCTACCTTGTTCTACGATTGAACCCGCTTGCTTAACTGTTGTACCAAGACATGAGAATAAAAAGTCCGCATCAAATAGTGTGATGTAATTATTGAGGTGATCAAAATCCACGACTTGATTACAAACTTTTGTCGATGCATGTGGGGAAGGCCTTCGAGTTAGTGTAATAATTTCACTAATATGGTCGCAGCTAACAAGTTGATCAACTATCGCCCGACCGACTAACCCGGTAGCACCTATAACTATAGCTTTCTTTGCCATTATACTCTCTCTAGTGTTATCACGGAAAATTGTTAATTTTTTACTGTGTTGAAAATAAATTGGGCTGAATTAATGCAGGGATAGGGTAACACCTCATTAAGAGGATAATCATGTTAACTGAAATTTATGAAAACCCCATAATAGATAACCATTTATCGTCGGCCTATATTGGCTTAAAGCTTTGTTATTAAAAAAGTATCTCTGAAGTTCTTTTTATATAGGTAGATAAAAGTAGTCCAACAGAATAGTTACATCGATTATGCCACCCAATTACATTTGAACGTCCGTTAGCCAATTTTATTTTGTCCCTGTTTAAATTCTGGTGATGTTTTTATACCGACGATCTCACTATTTTTAGAAAATAACCAACCATTAAAGAGACTAACAAACCAAAAAATGAAACAAGTGCAGATACGAGTAAAACTGCTACACCAATATTAGCCGTTTCGGCTGTATTTTCGTCTAAGCCTAGGTAATTAGACTGAAAAACAAAAATAAATAATAGTGATACAACAACAATGGCCAGAGTTGAATACATTGATGCTTGCCAAAATGAGTTAGGAAGTTTCCAATGAACGCCACCCGCAATTAATATAGATAATCCAGCTAGTAAATATGGGACCAATGCTCAAACCTCTCAAAAAATATAGTTGGCTAAAATGGAAAACGGAGTGAAAACAGCCAACTGTATTTTTCCGTTTGAGTTACTGTCAGGGCTTATTGCTTATGAAGAGTAAATGATGTTCTTTTTGATGTTAATCGCTTTGCTGATAATATTTTATAATAACCAAGTGATATACCTGATTTTACAAATGCATAGCTTAACGTATTCCCTTTATATGGGAAAACGTCACTAATCTGATCTTGTTGCAACTCCATATTTATTAATTCGTCATAAGAATTAAATGAAGAAGTTAAAACTTCTAAACCATCAACTTGAATGATATCCATAAATTGTGATCTTATACCCTAACGCCCTATTAAGAGACAAATGAATGTTAGCTAAAATAAACAAGGAAGGAGTATATAGCCAACTGTTATTTTTCCTGCTTGAATGGCTTATGCTACTAAAACTCGGTGAACTGAATATTATTAAAAAACGCATCACTTTCGTTTTGTAATGTTGAATATCTAGTATCTACAAAGTAACGACTAGAGTACTCAATATTTACACCTACTGTATTTTTTTTAGGATGTTGGCAATTATAGCCAATACTTTCAAATAACATTGAGGCTTTGCCTCCTTGAATTTTAGCATTAGTATCTTGAGATATTGAATGGTATTTAACACAAACAGCACCATTAAGTGATGAAAGGTTTTCGGTGTTTTGTTTGTTTTCAAATCGCCCCGTATTTGGGGCAGATGCTCTCGAACTAACAATATATTCTAGAAACTTTTTATCTGAATCTAAACTTGGCAATTGAAATATAGAAACATTTACAACTTGCGATTCATTTTTATTAACGCCTGTACTCCCAAGAGATGATTGATAGCCTGAAGCAGTAATAACCATCCAATCTCCATTTTGTGGAGAGAGTGTCGTTACACCATAAATGTTAATAGGGCTATTTGAATTTACAATGGGTGCGACAGTCGCACACGAAGCAAGAAATAAACTTGATAATAATACTATAATTTTAAACACTAACTTTCCTTAGTAGCATAGCGCCACGTTAAGAGGCTTTTAATTGTTGGCTAAAATATCAAACGGAGCGGAACCTAGCGACGGTTAAAAGTTCTGCTTTAATGGCTTATTATGAGGCTACATACTCGAATTAAGTACTTTTAAATCGTTTGCAGCTTGTTCTTTATTAACTTCAATTAATCCCGCAGCCCCCGAAAATGAGATCACTGTCCCCATTGATGTTGCATCTTGAAATTCTATATCGAACCTTAAGTAGTATGTCTTACCTTTTTCCATATCAATATTTCCAATTACATCTCCAAAAATCCAATTATCTAGAAATTAAGTTGAACCTATTTTTATCTCATGTGCCCCCGGCTCTAGGTGAGTTAAGACATAACCAGAGTTTTTTAAAGAAAAATTTTCTTTACCATCGATAAAAATGGTTGGCCAAGTTCCTCCTTGAAAGAATTTAGATGGCCTATAAATATATAAAGAACTCTTATTTACAGCTGTATTTTCAAAACCTTTAAACCGATCTCCAGAAGCAGAACATCCACTAAAAAGTAGTGTGCATATAATCAGAAATAATACTCTCAATTTTAAAAACCTCATAACGCCTCATTAAGAGACAAATAATTGTTGGCTAAAATAGCGACGCAGGAGCAAAAGCCAACTGATATTTGTCCTGCTTGAATGGCTTTTATGTAGTTACAAACCGAAGTCTCAATTAATTCTTGTATAAGAAAACTTTTCTTCAGTTGTACTTCCATTGTCTTCAATAGCAACATATATATTAATTTCGTTGTCGCTAACCTTCTCAATAGTCATGCCGGTGAAGTAAACTTTATTTTCCATAACTTTGACCAATACAAAATCAATAGTTTTATCTTTCTTCTCCCATCCTTTTAAGTCTCTATGAAAATACTTTAATCTAAAGACAAGTGTTCCATTTTCTTCAGATATTGTTTCAATTTCATAGAATTGCACTTCGTTTTCAACAACAAGCTTGAATGGCCCCATCATGCTCCCGCCAACAGCAGACGACCATACTTTTTCAATGAGACCACCAAATGCTTCCCCTCTCCAATGACCTGAAAGGTCATTTCACTACACTTAAATCAGCAGCAGGTGACTGCTGTTCACCTTCTAAAAATAATATATTAGGGAATTTATCATTTGCTAAAACATCAAAACAAAATAACATAAGGAAATAAAGTGCACTTTTTTTAATCATTTTTTTGCTCCATGACAAGTTGGAATAATCTGACCACATAACGCCCCATTAAGAAGCTTTTAATTGTTAGCTAAAATAAACAACGAAGGAGTATTTTATAGCTAACTGTTACTTTTCTGCTTGAATGACTTGTTATAAATCGTTAATCACTACACTCGACTTTGGCATAATCACCGCCACCAACTATACTATCAGGTATAGTAAACCCTATATTTTCAGCAGTTTGCGAATGGTTTTCGTGAATAGTAAACACATGTAACTTTCCTGTTTCCCCTCCACAGACTGAGGGGTAATCAACCAGTATTAAATTACCACAACTATCAGCTTTAACTTCAATACCGGCTTCTTGCAGATAACTCTTAGTTAATGATATTGATAAACCATTATCCTGACACTATAACTGCCCTGTACTTATATATACTTCAATATTATTGTCAAAGTCCGATTGGTTGCACCTGAAAAGAGATACCAGTATTGGTAGCATTAGATAAATAAATTTCTACGTCACTTTTTTTTCTAATAACACCAACCAACTCTCGTTTTGTAAAAAAACCAAGAGTTTCTTGATATGCTTTGCACTTTTTTTCAAGTTCATCTTTAGTGACGATACTTTTCATATTGTCACTAAAGTCTCGCACATGCTTTTCATGGTCAATTTCAGTGGAAGCATCCATAAAGTTATCCATTATAGGATTAACTATTTCCAATATTTCGTCATTTGAAAGCTTCAACCAATTCATGAATACTCCTAGATAGCTAACGCCCACTTAGGCGAAAAATATAGTTGGCTAAAATGTTGAACGGAATGAATACAGCCAACTTTATATTTTCGTTTGAAGTTCCTGTTATGCATTTTTTAGCATAGTGCTAATTTTATTAATAGTATTTAGATTTCTACCTGTCGCACTTTGACCTAAACAAGACTCAACATTTGCTACTAGTTTTGAACGACCTATGCCTTAAGGTGCATATAAATAAAGGACATTACCTTTAACTGTATACTCTTCAGAACTTGATATATATTTATTTAACTTATCTTGAACTAGGTTGATATGATTTTTACAAAAGTAAAAGTGTACAAATTTACCTTCAAATTATTTGTATGGATTATTTAAAGCTGATGTTGAGAACACAGACTCTTCTAAAGAGAAAATCACAGGAGCAAAGCCAAAGTTTTTGGAAATAATACATTGCACTTGCTCTGTTGGATTTTTAAAACGATATTGCCACTTTGAATATATGATGAAACACTTTCATAGCCACTTTATTCCAAAAGCGGGACAAGCTCTTTCATCTGCAGTATGTTATTGCCCCCAACATTGATCCCCCTGAATAATATGATGAATGTTTGCACTAAATTCCCTTAAATATCTAACCGCTTACTAAGCGGAGCGAAATTGTTGGCTAAAATAACGAACGGAGTGATACACCCAACTGCCTTTTATCCGTTTAAATACCTTATTAGTAACAACGCAATCAAAACAAGCCATCTTAACTAAATGATAATTATGTATAACTTAAACCATTCAATAATTTATTATCGTGTCAATACATGCCAAATCACATAAGCCCAAGACAAAAAACCGTGTAGAATTGCCCATAAGATTGACTTATTTACGCTCCATGAAATAGCAATTGAAAGGGCTGTTCCAAATGTAATTCCATACTTTACTATTTCTTTGCCTGAATTATCCATTAATGGCATTCCTAGTTTGGTTATTTTTATTGAGTATTATCAATTATAAGCATAATACACTGGTGCAGTGATATGTCAGGAAGCTGATACTCGCCGATAAGCGGTTTAGTGCAACAGCTTATTATGGAGACTTCTCACTAATGTACATCGATAAATTTATTTAATTATGCATTAATATCACATATTCTTAACAATTTAGGAACGGTAAACTTTGAAATTTCATCACTATTTGGATATTACTGGGACTTATCACTAATAAGACAAGGCTAGGTCATCAGAAAATATACTACAAATATTGTAAGTTCAACAATACACGCCAAGTGATCGCTACTTCTTATATTATTGAGATAGCGATCGTCTTACCACCACCTTAAATCAATGAATGATTATGTTGTCATTTACAGTGGTGCATCAGGATGTAATTCGCTTACTAAGCAGACCAAATTATCAAGGGTTATTCAGCTAAGTTTTTAAACGCCAGAAAGCAAAAAATCCGTTACGTTGGTAACGGGTTTCTGACGTGTAGGGATATACTAATGTCACGTTGCCAAGGATGGCAAAGAGCGACCTAATTAGAAGCGGAGAATGTCTACTCTCATATGGGCCTGTCGAACATAAGTCACACTACTTTTGTTATTAATGCATCCTAGCTATGGGTTTTGTTTTTTTAAACGCCAGAAAGCAAAAAACCCGTTACGTTAGTAACGGGTTTTTACGTCTAGGAATATACTAATGTCGTGTTGCCAATGATGGCAAAGAACGACCTAAATAGAAGCGGAGAATATCCGACTATCATATGGGCATGTCGAACATAAGTCACACTACCGTTTATGCTACTACTCTACAGGTATAAATGCTGTATTTTTCAAACGACAGAAAGCAAAAAACCCAACTCTTTCGAATCGGGTTTCTCTAAATAGAAGCGGAGAATGTCCTATTCTTACATGGGCATGTCGAACATAAGTCACACTACTGTTTGCGCTAATGCTCTACGGTATAAATACTGTATTTTTAAACGTCAGAAAGCAAAAAACCCGTAACATCAGCTACGGGTTTTTCTAAATAGAAGCCTAGCAATGTCCTACTCTCACATGGGAACTCCCACACTAC
>NZ_JACGUS010000052.1:0-481 GCF_014076785.1 Colwellia sp. MB3u-55 | reverse complement strand
GTAGGGAGCCAATCTCTACTTTAAAAAGAATTATCCGATGCCCGGGTGGTGGAATTGGTAGACACAAGGGATTTAAAATCCCTCGCTCATAGAGTGTGACGGTTCAAGTCCGTCTCCGGGTACCATCTTTATACTGTACTTTCTGTCCAGTAATTTAAATAGTAGTAATTAAACCTGTATCAATAATGTAATTAATTTACTTAACATTTACAATGCAAATATTTTTATACAATAAATATAGCTAAGATGTTGTGATTTAGCGGCCAATAAAAGATGTAGCGTCTCGTTAGTTGTTTAAATTTAGTGTGTAGATAAGTTAAAGAGTTTAATTAGTTAAATCTCTTAGTAAGTTAAGAGTTAGTAGGGAGCCAATCTCTACTTTAAAAAGAATTATCCGATGCCCGGGTGGTGGAATTGGTAGACACAAGGGATTTAAAATCCCTCGCTCATAGAGTGTGACGGTTCAAGTCCGTCTCCGGGT
>NZ_JACGUS010000051.1:0-351 GCF_014076785.1 Colwellia sp. MB3u-55 | reverse complement strand
GAATGCGCGTTAAGAATGAGTTCTTTAACAATCTGGAAAGCTGATATAAATAAAGTATTTATGTCGTAATGAACGGTGTCGCGCTGTGATTTACATATGACATAGGTATTTACAAAAGCGATTAATAGCGAAAGCTGTTAATCAACATTTGTTTGCTCTTACTCAGAGTAAACATCTTATTCAAGACACATTTATTTGTGCGTGAAAATGTCAGACTTTACAATTGCTGTGGATTAGTCTCCACGGTGTACTTCGTGTCGAAAGACTACTTAGGGTTGTATGGTTAAGTGACTAAGCGTATGTGGTGGATGCCTTGGCAGTTAGAGGCGATGAAGGACGTGTTAATCTGCG
>NZ_JACGUS010000050.1:0-319 GCF_014076785.1 Colwellia sp. MB3u-55 | reverse complement strand
GCTTTCCCGTGTGCGCGCTTTAACCCTACGTGCTCAGTAAATTCACACAAATGCTCTGCGGTGCCAACCGCGCCAGTGAATATACCTTCAAAGTTTGTGGTGAGTTTGAGCCAACTTTCATCACTGATGTGAAGTCTTGACAGTATATTTGCGGTTTTGTTATCGATAGCGCCTCGTTTGTCTGCTCTTATTATGCGACCTGTTTCATCTACAAGGGTTAAATAGTCCTTTAAACTAAAGCGGATACTGGCGGTTTTAGCTTGCTGTTCATTGCCCGTAAAAGGTAATAACCTTGTGGGTTGCTCTCCCATGATGGCGG
>NZ_JACGUS010000049.1:0-10261 GCF_014076785.1 Colwellia sp. MB3u-55 | reverse complement strand
CTTGGTTTATTACTTATATAAAAAGATAGACGGTGTATCAAACACATAACAAGAACTTCAAGAGGGACAAAATAAAGTTGGCTGTTTTGTTCACTCCGTTCACCTATTTTAGCCAACTCTATTTTTCCCCTTAAGTGGGCGTTATGCGGCATTGCGAATTCGATTAAATGTAATTTTGGGATTTGTCTTTTCTTTAACTTGGTTATTTACGCGTAATCAAATCTATTTCACTTTTTGGTTAAATAGTTTTTCGCCAAAGTAGGTAAGTGATAAATTCACTTTTCATTAGTGGCTCAAAATTCACAGTTTAGTGTGTCGCAATGCTGTGAGTTTTTTAAATGTGTATTTTATGTCGTTAATATTTATATAAATTGTACGGTTTGTGTTAATGTAAAAATCGCATAACAAGGCATTCAAACGGACAAAAAACAGTTGGCTGTTTTCACTTCGTTCAACATTTTAGCCAACAATTTTTTGCCGCTTAATGTGGCGTTATGTTTCTAGGAGAGTTTGGTGAAGTATTCACTGTTAATTCTAATCTTTATTCCTTTTATTTTATTTGCTACCCCAAGCGAATTAATGAAATCTGCATATATGAGTTCTCTTTCTATTAAAGAGTTTCATTTAACTCAAAAGGCACTCTTTGATATCTGCAAACCTGAAATTGAAGACCATGAAAAATTCAACAAGTGGTTAATCTCAAAACAGTCGGAGTTCGCCCTCGCAGAGAGCATTAGAGTGCTATTTGTTAATAAAGGTGTCGAAAATAAAGGTAGTGCTTTGAAAAAGGTATTCACGCAACACTTAAATACAATCGACTCTAAAGTTGCTCAAACAATCATGCCTTTTACTTCGGCACAAGAGCTCGACAAAACTAAGGCATGCAACAATTGGTGTGATGCCATTTCGAATCCTAATTCTGCATTGTTATTGCGTTACAAAAACAAAATTGATTTTCTAAAGAGTAACTTTAAAGAAATTAATAAAGCTATAAATTCGGCTAGTAATTGGTAGAAACATAACAAGAAATTAAACAAGGACAAAAAACAGTTGGCTTTTTGTTCACTTCGTTTACTTATTTTAGCCAACAATTTTTTGCCTGTTAATTAGGCGTTATATGCTATTAAAACGTAGCTTTAGATAAAGTGCTTTCTAGTGCGTAGTTTTTCGCTAAAACTGGTTTAACGCAGATCACTAATAAGCTTTGCCTAATTACCTTTTTCAAAGGTGCAAAGCTATTAGTTTTGTTCAATCTTTAACGTGTAGCGTAAAAATTCACGGTTAGGTTTTATATTACGGGCAACTTAAGTTATTGTAATATTTGGTTTTACCAGCGTTGCATATAACAAGTTGCTTAAACGGACAAATAACAGTTGGCCAGCGCTTCGCGCATTATAGCCAACCATTATTTGCCCCTTAGCAAAACGTTAGGTGCACAGGACGTGAGGCGTATTCATCATGAACCGTAAATGGATTCCAATACTTATTCTTTTTGTTTGGCTCAGTCAAGCAGGCTCAAGTAGTTTAAAGAACATTGAATATGGAGAGATAGTTTCTGGACTGTCGCGCACCTCGGAGATTGGCGAATGCAAAATATCTGTCGATATCACCAGATCTTGGCCGTTCTCTTGGACAGCACGTTCTGCGAGTATAAATGTAATGAGTCAGGATATGATTTTAACTTCTTTCACTAGTAAGTTTAATGTGCCAGATAGAACATTCCTAAAATCACATAATACCAGTTATCACTTTACTTGGAGTCGTCAATTAGGAGACAAGTTTGTTGCATCTTTTGTCGATGTAGAGGTAAAACCAAATGGTAGCGTCCATGCTGTTAACATTGGTAATTGCCCTAACTATCCAGATAATAACGAATTAATAGGGAACTTAGAGCATTGTAATTCACCTGTTCAGGTAATAAAGTGCACCTAACAAGAATTTCAAGCAGGACAAAATACAGTTGGCTTTTTGTTCACTACGTTCACCTATTTTAGCCAACTATATTTTGCCTCTTAAATGGGCGTTAGTTGGTACCGCTAATAAGCGTAATATTTTATCGTAAATTCGGTGTATTCTACATTGGCTTTGCATGTGTTTCGCTCAGTTTTCGCCATTTGCTTTTGGTTGTTAACCAGCGAAATCCAACCTCATTTGTCAATTTAAGGTTTAGTGTGTTCGCTTCAACACATGAAATTTAGTGGCTCAAAGTTCAACCTTTTGTACGTAGCGGTACGGGTATTTGTATTCTTCCGTATCACTCAATATTATGGTAACTTGTTGTTAATTTGGTGCTTTAAATACCAAGCAACTAACAAGAACATTAAACGGAAAATTTACAGTTGGCTGTTTTTCGTTCCTCAAACATTTTAGCCAACTATAAATTTCCGCTTATGTAAGCGTTATGTGCTTAGAGAATGATGAGCATGCTTCAATTCAAGGAAATGAATATTTTGACATTAGATGATTATAGAAACGAATTTGAAAAATCTTCAAACAGATCTGTTTCAATGCCAATAGCAGGAATAATTGTTTGGGGGTTAGTTGCACTTTTAAGTACTCAATTTAATGAAAATATCTCTGTATATATTTTACTTTTTGCTACAGGTGGGATTTTTCCAATAGCTTTAATTATTGCTAAAATTAGGAAGGAAAATTTAGTTTCATCATCAAACCCTTTAGCAAAGTTGATGGGACTGTGCATCTTAATGGTTAATCTTCTCTGGGCTGTTCACATTCCATTGCTTTTAAACGCCCCTGAATTTGTTCCTTTAAGTTTAGGGATTGGGCTAGGACTTCATTGGGTGGTTTATTCATGGATAATTAATCATCCTGTAGGCATAATTCATGCGGTGTTGAGAAGCATTTTAATCGTAGTAGCTTGGTACTTGTTTCCTAATGATGGTCTTTTGGCTATTTCTTGCGTTATTGTTTTAACCTATTTAATAAGTATTTATCAAATGTTAACTAGAAGCGTACACAGCACATAACAAGAAAATCAACAAGGACACGTAACAGTTGGCTACGTTTCGCTTCGCTACACAATTTTAGCCAACCATTACTTAGCCTGTTATTTAGGCGTTAGGTGCTTATGCAGTTTCATCAAAATGGAGTATTTATGGTTAAGGTTTTTACACCGTTTATCTTGTTTATATTATTATCTTTTAATGCTGATGCTGATGCTAACGATATTAAGATAGGCGAGAAAAATACCCTGCAATCTAATATCTTGACAGAAAAAAGAGAGTACTGGGTTTCACTCCCAAAATCCTACAATAAGAATAACTATACAAAATATCCCGTACTTTATTTGCTAGATGGCGATATGCATAGTTTCTTTCAAACGTTTTCTGGCATGATCAATCAAATGAGCGTGGATGCTAGCCCAACGATTCCTGAAATGATTGTTGTTGGCATAGTGAGCCAAAATAGAGTGAGGGATAGCTCTCCAACAAACTCATTGACACAATATGGCGGAACTAAAAACCAAGCTCTAAATGTAACTGGTGGAGCGGGTAAGTTTATTAACTTTATTAAAAGTGAGCTCATTCCAACGATTGATTCAAATTACAGAACATCAGATTATAGGTTGCTCACAGGTTATTCATTTACCGGTCTACCGGTAATTCAAAGTTTATTCACTACACCAGATACTTTTAATGCTTATATCGCTATAGATCCTAGTATGTGGTGGGATAATCAATTCATGCTTAAGCAGTTAGAACCCTTTTATCAAAAACCGTCATTAAACAAACGTCGATTGTTTGTTGCTACTTCAGATCGAGTTAGCGATATTTACCCTAAAAATAACTATGTGAAGCAACTGATTGAAAAGTTAAATACAAAGCCAAAACAGGGGCTTTACTTTGATTCAATTACATTTGGATTAGATGAAAACCATCACACGATGCCAATTTTAAGTTTTTATAAAGGGTTACGTTCAATTTTTGATGGTTATATGATTGATGATCACGCGAGGTTCCGCCCTGCATCTGAGCTCAAATTGCATTTTGAAAAAATATCAGAGAAATTAGGAGCTAACTTTTATCTTTATGAAGATATCATCAATTGGTTTGGGTACGAGCGCCTATATAATGCTCAGTTTGGTATTGATATTGATAGAGCGATAGAGTTTTTTCTTTTAAATACTGAATATTATCCTTTATCAGCGAATGCATGGGATAGTTTAGGTGAAGGATATTTAGTTAAAGGTGAAAATAAATTGGCATTAGAGTCCTATAAAAAATCACTTAAGCTAAACCCTCAAAATGAAAATGCAAAAGAAAAAATTGAATCATCAGAGTTATTGGATAAATAGCACCTAACAAGGGTTTTCAAGTCGGACAAATTACAGTTGGCTTTTGTTCGTGCCTCACTTATTTTAGCCAACAGCAATTTGCCGCTTAAAACGGCGTTAGCCTTCTCGAGAGTATATGGAACTTCCAAAATTTAAGTATCACCCAGAACCACTTGTTACAGGTTCGGTTGAAGAATCTGATTGTGTTTGTGAGTGCTGCGGTAAAAGTACTGGGTTTATTTATACAGGTCTTCCTTATTCGGAGGAAGACTTAGAAGATTCAATTTGCCCATGGTGCATTGCCAACGGAGAAGCGCATAAAAAATTCGATGCTGAATTTACAGATCATGACGCAGTTGGTGATTATGGCTCGTGGTCAGAAGTTGCTCCTGAGATCAAAGAAGAAGTTGCTTTTCGTACACCTGGGTTTAGTGGGTGGCAAGAGCACAAGTGGTGGACCCATTGTAATGATGCGGCTTCCTTTATTGGATTAGCAGGTGCAAAAGAAATAAAAGAATTTGGTTCTGATTTAATTGAGCAACTAAAATCCGAAACTATTAAGACCTATAAAATAGGTGAAGAAGACTGGAATAACTATTTTAATGCTTTAGACGCCGATGGTTCACCAGCCGCATACATATTTAAATGTAATCACTGTGGGAAATTAGGGGGCTATTCAGACTTCGATTAAAAGAAGGCTAACAAGCCATTCAAGCAGGACAAATAACAGCTGGCTATTTGCTCCTTCGTCGCTTATTTTAGCCAACTATTATTTGCCTCTTAATGGGGCGTTATATGCAAACTATGAAATCAGCATTAGTCGCCGTAATTAGCCTTTTACTATGTTCTTGTGCCACTGTAACTAAATCGGTAGGGACATTCGATGTTATAGGCATAGTCGTAAATGCGGAAACTGGTAAACCGTTAAATGAAGTTAAAGTTGTTTTGTCACATGAGGCTGTTACTGCTTCCGATGGTTCAATTTCAATTGTATTAGGCTCAGCCTTTACAGATAATTTAGGTAACTTTTTTATTCCAAAAAATCCTACTGAAATTGTAGGTGGGGTTGGTGGGTTATCAGGCTACATAATGGAATGGTCTACCGTTAGTTTTATTAAAGATGGTTACTGTAAGCTTCGTAGTCCATACAAAAATAGCATTATTTCAAACAAAAATGCAATTGTTTTCAAACTTACTGAAAGTGTAAATTGCATATAACAAGCCATTCAAGCAGGACTTTTAACAGTTGGTTAGGTTCCGCTTCGCTACACATTATAACCAACAATTAAAAGCCTCTTAATGGGGCGTTAGCTGTACAAGAACTTGCATCGCACCTTTGTATTCCTCCATAATGGTTCTAATACAATCAAAGGATTGAAAATAATGGATTTATCTGCCGAAAAACTCGAACTTCATTACTATTTTAATGATTCATCTCATTCGATGAATGCTTTAGTTCGAAATCAATGCGAATCTGAGTTTTTAGCAATAGCTATGGAAGTTGCTAAAGAATTAGAGCTGTCGATTCAATTAGAGTCAGAAGCTTATCGTGAAGGTGGTTTGAAAGAAGCTTGGAAAGTAATTGGGAAGAATGGCGTCCAAGTATCTATTTTTATTTCAATCATGACTCTTGTTAGTTCAAGAATTCCATTTTCAGACCCAGAATTGGATCAATTGCAAAAGCAAAACCTGAGACTAAGTATTGAAGAGAAAAAATTAAGAATTAAGAAACTTAAAACCGAATTAGAAAGCGAAAAAGTAAATGATAATACGGTTGCTAAAGTTGCAGAGTCACTCGAAACAAATCTAAAAGTAGTGACAAGAAAGTCTAACTTTTATAAGCAGTTAAATAGATATAACAAAATAGAAAAAATAGGCTTAACGGCGTTAAATTCTGACGGAATGCCAATTACCGATGAACGTATCGTACTTCGGAATAACTTTAGAAACTTTATTATTCATTCCCATAACCTTACTCCTATTACTGTCGATGACGCTTTAGTTGAAATTATTGCGCCAGTCTTAAAAGAAGGCAGATATAAGTGGAAAGGTGTATATGAAAATGAGCCGATTTCATTTTCAATGAATGATAAACATTTCAACCTTGACGTCCTTAATGAAGTTATTAGTTTCAAACACGGTACGACAATCGAATGTGTATTATTAATTCATCAAAAACTCGATGAAACTGGTGAGATTCAGATTACTGGTCATTCTGTTTCCACTGTCATACGAAAAATTGACAGTGGACAAGAGCTTGAAACGCTTCAAGGTAAAAAATATAAATTTAATAAAAAGCAGGTTGAAGCACAGGCTGATTTATTCACCTAAGTACAGCTAACAAGAAATTCAACAAGGACAAAAAACAGTTGGCTTTTTGTTCACTACGTTCACCTATTTTAGCCAACCATTTTTTGCCTGTTAATTGGGCGTTATGTGTTCATCGCGTCCAATAGAAAGTATTGCTAGATTATTTTCTTTAGCTTGAAATTCATAATCTGATAGTTGAATGTATGAAAACTGTTATATATTACAAACCTGAGGTTTCAGAAAAAACCAGCCTTTTTAAAGAAGGATGTGCAGTAGCGATCGATCTTGAAGAGTGGTATGTAGAAGCACAAATTCACGAGCCACATTTTGACATTTCTATAAATACCTATTCAGCTATGTATGGTTATGGAGTTTTCGATATTTGGAATGAATTAATTTTAGATTATTGTGTTTATCGTCCATTTGATCAATATGAAGAAACAACGATACTCAAAAAAAGTTTACCTGAAGCATCTGTTCTATTAAGAAAATATATTCGTGAATTAAATGTAGAAAAATTAGAAACTGATTTATATCTTGGTGGCAATGATGAGGTTGAATACAGAATTGTTGTTGATATTAAAGCATTCATAAAAGATTTAATTAGTCTCGCCAATTTTATTGATGAAACAGCGACATACCCTAAAAAATCAATTGAGTTTTGGTTGTAGTTTTACATATAGAATAAACTTAAAGTTTGTATGAATTCGGCACACATAACAAGCAATTCAACAGGACTAAAAACAGCGGGCTGTTCGCTTCGCTCCATTTTAGCCCACAATTTTTAGCCCGTTAATTGGGCGTTATACATATTTTCATAGGACGTAGTTTGAAAACTCCAGAAGCATCAAAAGTGAGCAAATCAATATTTACCTTTGTTATCGGGTTTATAATTTTATTTGTTGGCATTGGTCTTAATAAAATTTTTGGCCTTGTTGATTTTGGTGTAATAATTACATTTTTTGGTTTTTTTGTTTGTGTATCCGGACTTCTAATTTATACATTTGCGGTAATCAAAAGTTGGTTTTCATGATCGCAATATGTTCCTATAATATTTCGGTGTAGACTATGTATAACAAGA
Source organism: Colwellia sp. MB3u-55 (assembly GCF_014076785.1). Lineage (NCBI taxonomy): Bacteria > Pseudomonadati > Pseudomonadota > Gammaproteobacteria > Alteromonadales > Colwelliaceae > Colwellia > Colwellia sp. MB3u-55. The sequence goes on along the minus strand of NZ_JACGUS010000049.1, from coordinate 2,576 downwards.
AATTAAACAAGGACAAAAAACAGTTGGCTTTTTGTTCACTCCGTTCACCTATTTTAGCCAACTACTTTTTGCCTGTTAATTAGGCGTTAGGTGCCTATGGAGTCGTCCAATTAAATCTCTAAAAGTAGTCTTGATATCTCTTTTGTTTTTAACTGCCTTCGGAATTATTGTTGGCGGTAATGTTGGAATTGAAATCAACAAGCAAAAGATTGAAAATATGGATAATAATCCCGTCTATGTTGAATTATCGGAGAAAGTAAAGTCTGGAGAATTAGAAGTAAACGAAGAGTTAGGTTTAATTCTTGTTGAAGGCATGCGAGAAGCGCATGTTGATGCTGGTAATTATTTAGAAAGCATTTTTAAAGTATTTATTTATGTAGGTTTGTTTTTAAGTTTTCTTATCGTAATGCTTGCTTTTGTCACATGGCATTTATACAAGAAAAGCAGCATAGAAAGCACCTAACAAGTTACTTAAAAGGACGCAAAACGCTTGGCTTGTGCTCCTTCGTCGCTAATTTTAGCCAAGCATTTATGCGCCCATTAGTAAGGCGTTAGGCATTCCTAGAGTATGAGTGTATTTCTAATTTCATTTTTTGGTAGCATTTTAGCCGCGTTTTTAGTCAGCTGGATTAGGCGGAATAAAAAACCAGATCCAATACCAGCGAATAGCAATGAAATAGTTGAATTCCCGCGGTCAAGAACCATCATATTTGCAAGTGTTTGTGTTCTTATTGCTTGGGTGTGTATGCTAGTTTTTTTAATTTCTGTATTTTTGCCAACATTAGGAATCGAGAGTAATCTAATTTTAGTAATCTCTTTAATTTCTCTTCTTGTAATGGCTATTCTTTACCTGTTAACTTCTTTTCAATTAAAATGCAGTCATTGTCAAAAACGGGTGTTTTTTCAAATTTCTGAGAACCCGCCATTTAGTGTTAAATATAAAGGTTTAACTGGTTGGTCTTCAATAGTGTTACAGGTATTATTAATGAACTCATTTACTTGCATGCATTGCGGTAAAAAGTACAGTATTAAATCGAATGCCTAACAAGGCGTTCAAACGGACAAAAAACAGTTGGCTGTTTCACTCCGTTCACAATTTTAGCCAACAATTTTTTGCCGCTTAACGTGGCGTTATATTTCAGGATAATTCTGCATGGCAAAATATATTGTTCCATTTTTAATATTACTTTCTACGGCAACACAAGCAGAAGTTATAGAAATACTAAGCGTTGACCGTTCTGTATCGAGAAGTATTAATTTATCTTTCCCTAATGATAATAATATCAAGCCTAAGCAGGGAGACTTCGAAATAGATAACTACGTTCTTATGAGCAACGAATTAGGTGAGCGTTGGAGTGTTATTACATTAACTAATTTATCTGCGGGTAATCGTAATTTAGAACATGGACATTTAATCGCATTATTTGCTGACGGCAGTCGCACCAGCCCACTTGAATACAAGTTAAATTTCAAAGGTAAAGAAACACAATCTATTACTGTTTCTTTTGGGGAACATAAGTTTCCAATCTTGAGCATATATTCAAGCAATGAAATATAACAAGAATTTCAAGAGGGACAAAATAAATTTGGCTGTTTTGTTCACTCCGTTCACCTATTTTAGCCAACTCTATTTTGCCCCTTAAATGGGCGTTAGTTGGCACCACGAAATCACGTTAATATTTATGTGTAAAAACGGTATTTTCTAAATTAGTTTGATGGGTTACGCTTAAGTTTTCGCCATAGAAGTTTGGTTATGATCGCTAATAGACTTTACGCTTTTAAAGATACTTTTGCGGTAAAGTCATTATCTAAATTAACTGTGGTGTTTGGCTCAAAGTTCAGGGTTTAGTGTGTCGTGGTACTGGATGTTTTTGGATTCTTCCTAATATCCCACAAACATGATAACTTATTGTAAAATAGTTGCTTTTAATTAAAGTTCAACTAACAAGAACATCAAACGGAAAAATTACAGTTGGCTGTTTTTCGTTCCTCAAAATTTTAGCCAACTATAATTTTCCGCTTATGTAAGCGTTATGTTTCAAGGAAAGGTTAGGTGATAAAAAAATTTAAAAGCGTCATCTTTGCCTTAGCTTTACTTTGTATAGTTTTATTTTTTACTTTTCATTATTTAGATAAAAACTATGAATCATTAGTAAGTATTTATCTGTTTTTAACCTTCTGGGGATTGGACAAGTGTTTAGCTTGGCAACTTGGTGAAAAAATAGGTATAGCAAGTATGCTAGCCATACCTTCAGATGCACATAAAAACATTAGATTGTTAGGCTTATTAATTGGCTTTTTTCTTACTTTTTATATTATTAATCATTTGATTGCGCAAATTTCAACATAACAAGAAATTAAACAAGGACAAAAAACAGTTGGCTTTTTGTTCACTACGTTCACTTATTATAGCCAACCATTTTTTGCCTGTTAATTGGGCGTTATATATACTTAAGGATCGATGTTTAATATGGATATTAGTTATTGGATTGATTTAGTTGTAGCCATTATTCTTGGTAGCGTCTTAATACTTGTTTCCTTTGGCAAGTTAATTGATTTAACTTCTTATGGTATAG
>NZ_JACGUS010000048.1:0-317 GCF_014076785.1 Colwellia sp. MB3u-55 | reverse complement strand
TAGAAGCCTAGCAATGTCCTACTCTCACATGGGAACTCCCACACTACCATCGGCGCTACTGCGTTTCACTTCTGAGTTCGGAATGGGATCAGGTGGTGCCACAGTGCTATTGTCGCTAGACAAAACTTGTAATATCAAAGATATAATTTAATTTATACTGTTTAAAATACAAAGTAAATTAGAACCTTGGAACAAAAAACCCGTAGCATCAGCTACGGGTTTTTCTAAATAGAAGCCTAGCAATGTCCTACTCTCACATGGGAACTCCCACACTACCATCGGCGCTACTGCGTTTCACTTCTGAGTTCGGAATGGGA
>NZ_JACGUS010000047.1:0-523 GCF_014076785.1 Colwellia sp. MB3u-55 | reverse complement strand
TCATCGAGCAGGGCTTGTGATTTAAAGCGTCCTTCCCAAAAGTGCCCCGTGCATTTGTCTTCTTTATTGGCTTGTCGAGCAATAGGCTCGTTTAATGCCCGCATAAACCAACTGATATCGATTAAGCGCTGTTTATAGACCTGTGCTGTTTCTTCAACCATTTCCATTTCGAATGTCGTTAATGATTGCTCTTGTTGAAATTGACGCGTCAACAGGGTGCCTTTAAACAAGGTATGCCAACGGGACAGTACTTCTAGCGTCGTCCAGCTGTTAGCTTTTTCACTATCAACATGAAGGACTAAATGTAAGTGATTATTCATGACAGCGTGAGCACAAATACCAATAGCAAAGACCTGAGATAATATAAAAATACGCTGTTCAATCCAATGACGCCTGTGCGCATAGCTGACACCGGTTTCTTTATTAATACCACATAAAAAGGCTTTTCGAACGGTTTGACTGCAAACATGATAATAGGGTGTATCAGATAAACTGATTTGTTGTGAACGAGGCTTGGGCATAA
>NZ_JACGUS010000046.1:0-205 GCF_014076785.1 Colwellia sp. MB3u-55 | reverse complement strand
CGCATAGCTGACACCGGTTTCTTTATTAATACCACATAAAAAGGCTTTTCGAACGGTTTGACTGCAAACATGATAATAGGGTGTATCAGATAAACTGATTTGTTGTGAACGAGGCTTGGGCATAAAAATCACCACACTTATAAGAGGGTAAATTAAGTGTAGTTTATTGTTGAAAAAACAAACAAGTTATTATGGGTGGCTTAAT
>NZ_JACGUS010000045.1:0-557 GCF_014076785.1 Colwellia sp. MB3u-55 | reverse complement strand
TGAAATAGCCACTAAAACAAATGCCAAAACCATCGCTAGTTTAAAGTCGCTTTTATTATCTCTAATTTTAATTGTATCCATTACATTTGACATATTCATCCTTAGTTTGAGAAACACATAACGCCACATTAAGCGGCAAAAAATTGTTGGCTAAAATGTTGAACGAAGTGAAAACAGCCAACTGTTTTTTGTCCGTTTGAATGCCTTGTTATGCGACTTTTACATTACCACAAATCGTACAATTTATATAAATATTAGTAACATAAAATGCATATTTAAAAAACCACAGCATTGCGACACACTAAACCGTGAATTTTAGCCACTAATGATAAGTGAATTTACCACTTACCTACTTTGGCGAAAAACTATTTAACCAAAAACTGAAATAGATTTAATTACGCGTAAATAACCAGGATAAAGAAAAGGCAACTACCACAATTACATTTAATCGAATTCGCAATGCCGCATAACGCCACATTAAGCGGCAAAAAATTGTTGGCTAAAATGTTGAACGAAGTGAAAACAGCCAACTGTTTTTTGTCCGTTTGAATGCCTTG
>NZ_JACGUS010000044.1:0-491 GCF_014076785.1 Colwellia sp. MB3u-55 | reverse complement strand
GGTCAAAACATGTGGTTCTGGTAACATTCATCTAACAAGGCGTTCAAACGGACAAAAAACAGTTGGCTGTTTCACTCCGTTCACAATTTTAGCCAACAATTTTTTGCCGCTTAACGTGGCGTTATGTGGCTGAGGGGGATTATGAAATCTGAAGGTTTAACTCTATATTGGAATTCGCATAAACTAGCTATTATTGCAGTAGCATTAATCAGTTTAATTTCCGCCAGTTTAATAGGTTATGAACATGGAGTTATTCGCGGCTTGTTATTTTTTGTTGGTGTTATATGTTTATTCTTAATATCAACCTTAATCCCTTTTAGAAAGTCGCTTAAATCAAAGTATGGTAAAAGTCCTTTTTAAACTAAAGCCACATAACAAGTGACTATGGTGTCAATTCTTAATTATTGATTCATTTTTGGGTCCCAATAGACACCATCTCTCACCATCGAATTTAAGATCACAATCATTTTTCTAACACAGGCAATGATAGC
>NZ_JACGUS010000043.1:0-9647 GCF_014076785.1 Colwellia sp. MB3u-55 | reverse complement strand
TAAATTACAAAACTCTTGAGCCTTTGTGATTGCTTGGTTGTAACGCACTTTAAAATAAATTGATATTGCAATTAAGGATATAAATATAATAACGATCACAAAACTTTCCTTGTACAGCTAACGCCCCATTAAGAGGCAAATGATAGTTGGCTAAAATAAGCGACGAAGGAGCAAAAGCCAACTGTCATTGTCCTTATTTAACAGCTTGTTAGTTACCCAGTACACCCAATATCCAGTCATTGTAATTTGACACCCTAACTTGATAAGCAGTAGTACCATACAAACCACCTTTAAAAGAAGATATATCGCCATGCCCCAATTGCCAACTTGATAAACCTATCAAAAAAGGCACACCGTCTTGAAATACAACAGATGCCCCTCCGCTATCTCCTGAACCGTGCATCCCCTCGAGTGATAATGCATTTGCAGGTTCGTTAAATTTAAATACCAGCCAGTTACCTTCTGCGCTTTCAACAACATTTTGAAACTGATTCATAACACGAAGTGATTTAGTATCAGGATCTTCACCAGTTAATCCGTTCCCAGTAGCTCCCTTACCATAAACTGTAATTATTTTGTCTTTTTCACTTTTACCCGTATACATACTGATTGGTTCTATACCATTAACGGGTGAAGTTAATTTGATTAACGCAATATCACTTCTAGATTTAAAAAAACTCATTAAAGGCTCTAAATCACCTTTAAGTAAATTTTTATTAGGTTGAGTGTAATTGGGGTGTATATGAACGCTTTCTATTTCATAAACTTTTGAACCAACAATTAAATCCTTGCCAACATAATCATAAAAAATAGTATGTGCTACAGTCAAAATCCATTGTGAATTTATTAGTACACCATGGCCTTCATGTGGCATATCAATTAGGTATTCAGGTGCTTTTTCTATGACATAATTTTCAGGGGGAATATCATGCCTCTTCACAACAGCATTACTGATAGTAGAAAAGAAAATAAGGGATAAGAGAAATAAAATTTTCATATTACGTCCATGTTCATTGATGGGTAACTAACGCCACGTTAAGCGGCAAAAAGTTGTTGGCTAAAATTGTGAACGAAGTGAAACAGCCAACTGTTTTTTGTCCGTTTAAACGCCTTGTTAGATTTGTTCTTTCAACTTTTTAATAGAGCTAGAAAGTACAATATCTTTTTCTGATCTCAGATGTTCAGGCATACGATCAATAATAATTTTTGGGCTAATACCATAGCCTACAAACTCTCTCCCATCTGGGTATGTATCTCTTTTAGTACAAATTCTGAAAGACCCACCACCAGGTAAATCAAAGAAAATTGGCTGGCCCGTACTTCCATATGTTTTTTCACCAACGGTAGTAAAGTGCTTTAGCTTATCTGCATAGATTAAAAAATCCTCTGCTGCTGAGGCGGTATGCCTCCCAATCAACACGTAAGTAGGTACAATATGACTATTTTCTTTTGCTTTGAGCGATTCCATAGCTCCTGACTCCCATGCATTATCTTGGGCATAACTTTTATATTTTTCACTATAGTTTCCCCATGCTTTAAACGCAGCAATATTTTTTCTGGTTTTCCAAATAGAGCCATCTAAATCTTTATTTGTAAAGTGGGATAATATTTCAGCTGCAATACTTGAATTACCGCCACCATTGAACCTTAGATCAATAATTAATCCCCTAGCTTGTTTAACTTCATCATAAACTTCATTGAAGTCTTGCAGGATTTTTTCATCATGAAAACCATTAAGAGCGATATAGGCTATCTTACGATCCAACCACTTAAATTCAAATAACTCCCCATTCGATTTGGGAAGCTTTAACGACACTTTATCTATTTTTTGATGTCGTGCATTTCTAGTAAGAGTTAAGTCTTTGAACTCCCCTAAAGGAGTCTTTATAGTAAAATTAACCTTACTATCAGGTGATCCGTTTAATGTATTTCTTACACCATCGTTCCACAAAATATGCTCGGTTGAACTAGCAATATAAGGCATAACATTGGTTTTTAAATAAGTTTCTAAATTAACACCTTCAACTGAAACAACGGTAGAGCCTAAAGGAATTTCAGCTTGAAGCTCACTTTTTACTTTAGTAACTACAGCTTGCTGATGAGCCTCTCTTAAACTTAAGGCTGGCCAGTCTACATACTTAGAAGAAAGTCCTTTTGGTAAGTAAATATTAGTATGTCCATCGTGCAGTAAAGCATTAAATTTCATTAGTTCGCGATAATACTCATAAGTTGTTTCAGTAGCTAAAACTTTGGGGATATATTCTCTATATGCGCTATCAAAATCTAAGTCGGGTACTTGGTCAAAATACGCAAAATTGTAACTCGCTTCTTTCCAAAATAATGACAAACCATATAATTTATCTTCGTTTGATAAATTATATGGTGGATTTCCAACCTCTTTGGCAGAAACAGAAATAGATACAATTAACAAAGATGCTAATAATACTTTTTTAATCATTTAAACTATCCTTAGTAGCTTGAAACTCTGATGTAACCATGAAAAATCTAACGCCCACTTAAGCGGACAAAAATAGTTGGCTAAAATAGTGAGGAACGAACGACAGACATCATTTTTAGTCCTTTTGATTGTCTTGTTAGACAATCGCCCAACCACATAAACCAAGAAGTATTATATTTGCTACCAAGGCCATTAAATAGAAATAGCTTCTTGAACTTGGATTTTTTTCTGTTGATATCGAATAATACAGAATCATATGAATAATTCTGGATATTGCCATGATCCAAATTATGATTCCAGTCCAAAAAATATTAGCCCCAACAAGTATTGCTAAAAATGAAGCACCAAGCATCACTGTGGTATTTTCTAGAGAATTGGCAAATGTTCTATTTGAACGAAACACGAATGAAGAATGACTTAGTGATGAATCAATTTTTCCAGGAATAGCACCTGGCTGTGAAGCTTTAGATTTTGCTGCAACTAGACTTTGTACTACAACAGTCAATATGATTGTTAATATACCGAAAAAAGCAACTGAATAAGAATCTAACATGAACCAAACACCCCTTTATTTAATATTGCCTAACACCCAATTAATGGGCTAAAAATTGTGGGCTAAAATGGAAGCGAACAGCCCACAATTTTTAGTCCTGTTAAATTGCTTGTTATCTGCACTCCTTACTTGAATCATTGTTTAAGCTTCGTGTAAGCATGCCACCCAAAATATTTAAAATGCCTTCAAGAGTATCTGAATTTTGATTGTTTTTAACCTTGTTTCCGTGAGTGTTACTCTTGTTTTTATTCTCATGTCTTTCGAATGCATTATCACCCGCACCGACAACAAAATCACATGCACATTCGTTGGCTTAGTTGTTGAGCAACCACCTAAAGAAACTAAACATGTGATTATGATGATTTTTACTGAAACTTTCGAGAATATACAAACTCCATGTGCACATAACGCCCACTTAAGCGGACAAAAACAGTCGGCTAAAATGTGTAGCGAAGCGGAACTTTTGTTTCGCTTGAAGTTCTTGTTATGTGCATTCTTGGCATGATGTATGACACGCACTAACTAAATTATGCTACGGACAATGCTTGTTTTGTGGATTCTTTTCGCAAGAACAGTTCGACAATAATAAAAGCAAACGGAACAATAGAAGCTAAAAACAATGCTATCCAGAATAGAATAGACCAACCTTTTTTCTTGGCTACAACAAATGATAGCGCAATGTAAAGCATGAATAAAACACCATGAAACATGCCAAGATAAGAAACAAATTCTCTGCTTATTAGACCAAGCGTAACACATAAAATAGCTAAGAATGACAAACCCTCAACAACACTGATAATTCTAAAATATTTGAGCATGATACAACCTGTTTAGTTCTAACTTTATCATTGACCTAAACATAAAAATAAATGTTCAGGCTTAAGGCTTATAAACGTTTAGCACATAACACCCAATTAATGAGCTAAAATGGAAGCGAAACTAGCCAACTGTTATTTGTCCCGTTTGAAGGTCTTATTAGAATAATGTGAGCCCACCAGAAGCTATAACAAGAATAAGCCCAACAGACCTTACAATATTTACGTGCCCAACTTTTAATATGACTGTATTTGTACTGCTATGTAATTTTGAGAAGATTTCATTTATAGGTTTAAAAAACATCCAAGGCGTACACGCCATGCTAAAGAAAACAAATACCATCCCCAACATAGAAAATAAACGTTCAAAGTCTATATCTTGAACCAACACCTGATTTAGAACGGCAATAGTCGTAATAATACATATAGTAAAACAAGATATGGTCGCTATTTTTTCTTTCTTCATACTATCAATTAACTCCCTGTTTTGATAATTATTATAACGTCCACTTAAGCTGACAAAAACAGTTGGTTAAAATGTGAAGCAAAGCGGAACCTAACTAACTGTTTTTGTTCTGTTTGAAGTGCTTGTTATATGCAATCCATTAACTTACTCAGTTGTTCTTTGTTCTTTGTTCTTTAATTAAGAACATAACAAAAAACAAGACTGAAAAAGAAATGTCACTACCTGAATACTCTCCATTGCAAGCTGAATTGTGACAAGTAAATTCAGCTCCGCTTGCGATAGTCAAAACCCCAAAAACTATAGCTAGAATTAAATATGAATATTTTTTCATTGAACACTCTTTAGCATATAACGCTCGCCATAAACGGCTAAATAATAGTTGGCTAAAACAGCGAGGAACGAGCACAGCCAACTGTTATGTGTCCGTTACTTTATGGCATTGTTAACTGTACTATGGCCACCTTGCTATGGTAAGTAATAATATTAAACTAAAAACGTAACCATAAAACAGTTGCATAATAGTGAAGGAAAAAACACCTTCTGTGACTGTAACTATACCGTGCCTACTTAACGTCCACCCACTTCGAAAAGAATGCAACAAAGGTGACCCTGTCATTAATAAAATAAGTGCGGAATAAAATTTATCTAAGCCTTTCAATATGCTCGGTTCAGTTGACAGCACAACAGGAAGACTACCTATAAAACTAAACAAAAAAACACCTACAACCCTTTTATAAGAACAACTGACCTTCATTATTCCTTTTCTTACTTCTGCCTCTTCTTTGATTTCATTATTGAATTGTTCAAGTTCATGATCTCTTTTTGATAACTCCACATTAGTTCAGCAAAGTTTTCTGGATATTTATCTTTATCAATATTTACTTTTACATCAAGTAAGTCTTCGAGAGTATATTGTGAATAATCGATTTTAATGCTGATGTCTCCTTGTACAGCTAACGCCTCGTTAAGAGGCAAATAATATGTTGGCTAAAATAAGCGACGCAGGAGCAAAAACCAACTGTTATTTGTCCTGCTTTACGACTTGTTAGCAATACGGTTATACACCAACTGGCGTTGTAAACAAACCTACAAGAACCAAGAACCAAAATACAACACTAAGTGCTAGCCAAAAATAATTTAAGCCAGTTATTCTACTATTTGATTTACCCTGTTCATCTTCGCCAGAGTAGTTTACCAAAGATTGTGCTTTATATAAGACCCAGCAAGATACAGGAAGTATTAATAAACTAAGGTAAAAGGTAACTGGGTTGCCGTGCCCCCTGTCTGATAAGTTAGTACAAATTTGACAACCAATAGCAAATACAACATATATGGTTGCCATGTAATTAATACTTTTAGGAGCTTCTCCAGTCTTTTTTGTGTACCTCATTTCAAACAAAGCAAACAAAGAATGAGTGAAAAAAATAGAAAAAATCCCTCTCATAATTGGCCACATATCTTCATTTGTGCTTTTTTTGTATAAGCTCCAATGCTTAAAGAACCAATAAACGGTATAAAAACCAAATGTACCGAGGAATAAAATTAAGAATTTCTTTGGGGATACTATATAGAATTCCATTTCGTTCGATTCAGCCTGAGATTCACTATCTGAATTTTCAATACTTGCTTCCATTGCTACTCCATGTTGATGTATTGCTAACGCCACATTAAGCGGCAAAAAATTGTTGGTTAAAATATTGAACGAAGTGAAAAAAGCCAACTGTTTTTTGTCCTTTTGAGCAACTTGTTAGCTTTGAGGGCTCATAAGCATTGCCATACCTAGCCAAGAGAACCATAATATTTGGCCTAAGCCAAATATTTCTGTCAGTATTTCAGCAGGATAAATAGTGAGAATACCAACAGTACCAATAAAAAGACCGAAACAGTTTAGCAATTTAGGTAGTTCAATAATTTTTAAGCCTGCAACACTCAATAAAAGAACCCATAACCCTCCTACAACTTCGTTACCGCCCCCTAAACCTTCAACTATTGTATTAATAACTACCCAAAGAGTCATTGCTTGCTCTTCGTTTTTGGCAGACAAATCGATTACAGCACCTAATCCTACATTTGCAATCATTCCACTTGCTATGACAAGGCCAACCCAAATAATACCGAAGACCGAAGCAGTTTGTGATAAAACAGGGGCTTTGGTTTTCATCCGTTGATGGACCGCTAAAACTAATACTGCCAAAAAAAGACCAAAGGCGACATACATAGTTAAGTTAACTATCGATAAAATTACCTGATTATTAGTTAGAAAAATAAATTTATGTGTATCATCCGCACTTACAGGGTAATCCCAAAACGCTCCAAAAAAAACAAAAGCTGATATGTAAATAGCGGCCTCAAAAAGTGCTGCGACGCCACCTATTTTTTGTAAGTTATTCACGACTCTATCCTTGATTAGAAAAAATTTAATTTAAGTTAACATAAAAGAATAGTTGTTAACGACTTCAGTATGTAACAAAAGCTAACGCCACGTTAAGCGGCAAAAAATTGTTGGCTAAAATATGAAGCGAAGCGGAACCTAACCAACTGTTAAAAGTCCTGCTTGAATGGCTTATAGTTCGACCAAGCCACTTAATCTCATAAAGTAACTTACTATTAGATTAGGTGGAACATGCTCCTGTTGGTTACGAATATTGAACGGCAGACATTCAATGTTTCTAACAAGACGTTCGAACCAACAGAGCAACTCGCTTTCTAAACGCATACTCAGGGATTGCCGACCACGACTATCTATAAGACCTGCGAGAAACGAGATTTAAGCACATTCCGCCTGTAACTTTACCCGCAGGAGCTGAAAAATGAAAGCCTATAACGTTAATGATTTCGCTGCTTTAGTCGGTATCGATTGGGCAGATAAAAAACATGATATCTGTGAACACCCCAACGACACTGAAAAATACCACTACAGCATTATAAAAAGTAAACCCGAGGCGCTTCATGAATGGGCAATGAGCCTTAAACAGCGTTACCCAAATCAAATAATAGCGGTTGTTTGTGAGCTAAAAAAAGGTCCGCTGATTTATGCGTTATCAAAATATGACCATCTTGTTTTGTTTACTATTAACCCCTCCACCGTGGCTAAATATCGTAAAGCCTTTACCCCAAGTGGTGCTAAAGATGATCCTTCTGATGCACTACTACAAGTTGAGATTTTGACCCTACATATGGGGAAACTCAACGTCATTGAACCCGAATCAGCGGCTATGCGAGCACTCTCTCAATTGGTTGAATATCGTCGAAATCTGGTGCAAGATAGTGTCGACTTATCAAATAAGATAACCGCCGCATTAAAGAATTACTACCCACAAGCTCTTGAATGGTTTAAAGAAAAAGATACACTTATCTTCTGTGATTTCATCCTTAAATGGCCGTCACTCGTTCACGCTCAAAGAGCAAAAAAACAAACATTATTAAACTTTTTTAATAGCCATAACTCACATTACGCCCAGGTTAATGATGCCCGTATCATGAGTATTAAAAATGCCATGCCATTAACAGAAGACACCGGAGTAATAGAACCAAATCAACTGTTAGTTGAAGTACTCATTGCGCAATTCAAAGTGTTACTCAAGGGTATTGAATCGCTAGATAAAGTGATAAAAAAGGCCTATAAAGCTCAAAATGATAAAGTTATTTTTGATAGTTTCCCCGGTGCAGGCCCACAACTTGCGCCACGATTATTAGTGGCATTGGGCAGTAATAGAGATCGTTATGATGATGCATCTGAGCTACAAAAATATGCAGGTATTGCGCCTGTCATGGAACGCAGCGGCAAGAAAATGTGGACACATTGGCGGTACAGTTGCCCTACTTTTTTAAGGCAAACCTTTGTGGAATGGGCCGGTTTATCGATACGTTATTCGTTTTGGGCAAAGGCTTATTACGAGCAACAAATAAGCAAAGGTAAACCCCATAATAGTATTATAAGATCACTGGCTTTCAAGTGGATCAGGATCGTATTTAGGTGCTGGAAGACACATACACCATACGACGAATCAAAATATTTAGAAGCACTTAAAAGAAGAGGTTCACCGCTATTAAAATTTGCAATAAATAGCTAAATTTTACTAGTTGTCCACCTCAGGGCGTGTTGTTATGAGTGAGTGTGCGCCAAACCAAGCCTTTTAATTATTTGAACAATACAACCAATTAAAAAGTAACCTAAAAACTGACCTGAAAGAAAAAGAATCATTTTAGGAACAAAATCAGTTTCTTCACTGAAAAAACTTAGAATGAACATTGCTGGAGCAGCCAATATACTATATCCAGGTAATGACACAGGAACCATGAAGTAATTAAATAAAAAAGAACACAGTCCAATTACAATACCAATAGCCCCGAATATAGAGGAAAACTTATAATTTAACACCAAAAATATCGACTCATCATAACGCCCTGTTAAGCGGAAAATAATGGTTGGCTATAATGCGCGAAGCGCAAGCCAACTGTTATTTTTCCGTTTGAACAGCTTGTTATATTTTTTATGCCACTGCAAAATTTACTGAGTGGACATTGGTTAAGTTTATTTGTTGCTTAGCATGCCAAAGATCATAGTTATCTTGCATTGATAGCCAACTCTCAGGAGTTCTTCCTATTGCTTTAGACAAGCGCAGTGCCATTTCGGGAGAGATGGCACTTTGACCTTTAAGAACTCGATTTAAAGTAGATGATGCTACATCTAATTGTTTAGCCAGATAGCGACAGCTAAAACCAGCAGGCTCCAAATAAACATCGTAAATGAACTCCCCTGGGTGCGGTGGATTATGCATAGTCATTAGTGATAGTCCTCATAGTTGAGAATGAATGCATTGCCATCGATAAACTCGAAAGTAATGCGCCAGTTACCGTTTACAGTAATAGACCAAATCCCATCTCTATTGCCTTTTAAAGGATGTAATTTAAAACCGGGCAAATTGATATCATCAATTTCTTGAGCGGTGTCTATTGCGGCTAGTTGCATACGTAATTTACGTTGATGCTTTGCCTGAATACCTGAGACACTTCCAGTTTGGAAGTATTTCTTGAGTCCTTTGTGCTTAAAAGATTTAATCATGCAATAAGTGTAGCGTGATGCGCATCAGTTGTCGATAAAAATATAACGCCTTACTAAGCGGCGCGAAATTGTTGGCTAAAATGTACGAGGAACGAGTGCTAGCCAACTGTTTAGCGTCCGTTTGAGTAACTTGTTATGTGGCTTTACATCACCACAAATCGTACAATTTATATAAATATTAGTAACATAAAATGCATATTTAAAAAACTCACAGCATTGCGACACACTAAACCGTGAATTTTGAGCCACGAATGAAAAGTGAATTTACCACTTACCTGCTTTGGCGAAAA
>NZ_JACGUS010000042.1:0-2556 GCF_014076785.1 Colwellia sp. MB3u-55 | reverse complement strand
TTCATATCCTTCTTTGTCCGCACTCATGTGCCAACCAGGAAAGTTTTTATTTAATGGATTGTATCTCCAAATTGAAATACTGCCATTTTGCTTCCAGATATTTAGATTCATGAATTCATCTAACGCCCAATTAACGGGCTAAAAATAGTGGGCTAAACTGAGCGGAGCGATAGCCTGCTGTTTTTAGTCCTGTTGAATTGCTTGTTATAAGTACTTACTCACTTCTAGCTACTTTTATATTTATTAATGTCAATTATAGCTTTTTCAAAAACATAAACGCACGAATGAAATACCGCAAAAGGAATAAAAATATAATATAGCGACTCTCCTCCAATATCAGAAATAGGTAAAGGTAACCCAAGCTCTGCATACTTATTTATAAAGTGATCTGTCATTTTCCAATCAACTGCTACTAATATCAATAAAATAGCCGCAAGAAAATAATTAGCTCTCAGGCGGTATTTTCTTACTATTTTTTTTATTTCCTTTTCCGACATACATACATCCTTTTGATTGTACTTATAACGCTTACATAAGCGGAAATTTATAGTTGGCTAAAATGTTTGAGGAACGAAAAACAGCCAACTGTAAATTTTCCGTTTAATGTTCTTGTTAGTTGCTTGGTATTTAAAGCACTACATTAACAATAAGTTACCCTAATATTGAGTGATACGGAAGAATACAAATACCCGTACCGCTACACATAAAGTTGAATTTTGAGCCACTAAATTTCATGTGTTGAAGCGAACACACTAAACCTTAAATTGACAAATGAGGTTGGATTTCGCTGGTTAACAACCAAAAGAAAATGGCGAAAACTCACCTGAAACACATACAAAGCCAATGTAGAATACACCACATTTACAATAAAATATTACGCTTATTAGCGGTACCAACTAACGCCCACTTAAGCGGACAAAAATTGTTGGTTAAAATGTGTAGCGAAGCGGAACCTAACCAACTGTTTTTGTTCCGTTTGAAGTGCTTGTTAGGCTGAATTAGCAATTTAAGGGATGCAGAAATAGGCCACTTTTTTTAGTAAAAACAATCTCGGATAATATCTTTTCTTTCCCGTTAATCATTACTTTTAACCCGCTTATTTTAAGCCACTCTACGCCGATATCGCTTATTTCGAATCGCTTATAAAATATTTCGAATTTATCATCTGTGGCTCTGTCCATTACAGAGCCAATTAGATATTCCTTCTTGTGTATCTTGTAATTATCTTCTGGTCTATCAAATCTTTCGACTCTTAACCTCGTGAAACTTTCAAATTTTAAATTCTTTGTACTGTTTTCCATATAAGCAGTAACAGTTTGAACCGGCCAAACTACATTAGCACTTTTATATACTTTAAAAGAAATTTCTAAACTCGTCTTTCCTTTATATTCCCATACATGCAACTCAACGTTCACATCATCCAAAGGGAAAATAAGCTGATTATCTACGCCAACTTGGCCTCGGCAAGATTCTTTTTCAACTCGAGCGCCTTCAGCTTGAGGATGAAAATATTCTTCATGTAGTACAACACATTAACTCAAAAAAACTGTGCATAATAGTAATGCGAAAATTTTGATGATAATCTCCTGAAGCCTAACGCCTACTTAAGCGGAAAAATATAGTTGGCTAAAATGTTGAACGGAGTGAAAACAGCCAACTGTATTTTTTCCGTTTGAAGTTCTTGTTATATTTTGACTAACGAATTAACTCACACTTGCCATCAGTACCATGTTTATCTACCCTCTTTTGGCATTGCGCAAGAGCTTCCTTTTTCGCTTTATGGGTTGAGCTATAACCTTCAGAGTAACCGTAAAACTCCCAGCCATCAGAAGTTTGGCCAAGCGCAAAAGCTTTGTTAGATTTCTTAGTTTCAAATTCTTTGAGCGCTTGGTCTGTACCATATTGGTAAGTTTTTTGATTACATAAATCTGAATCAGGCTCTTTCTTACAAAAAGTTGGCGTAGACTGACAACCAGCCAATAGTATTATTGATAACAATCCTAGATATTTCATCGATAGTCCTTTAAAAATATAACGCCCCATTAAGAGGCAAATGATAGTTGGCTAAAATAAGCGACGAAGGAGCAAATAGCCAGCTGTTATTTGTCCTGCTTGAATGGCTTGTTATATGCCTATTTAGAATTAAACAACATAATAATACCGATTGTCACGGCAATTGAAACAATACCAGCAACAATACAAAGACCATCATTATTTTGATTTGGTTTAGGATACTTACCAATAGTAATAATCTTTAAAATAACGTACCCATAACCATAAATAAAAAACTCTATAAATGCATCAATAATGATCCATTTTATTAATCTAAAGAAACCTCGACCTAATCCTTCTGCTACTTCTTCCATAATTGATACGATCCTTTAGGCATATAACGCCTAATTAACAGGCTAAAAATTGTGGGCTAAAATGGAGCGAAGCGAACAGCCCGCTGTTTTTAGTCCTTGTTGAATTTCTTGTTATATATACCTACACAAATATTCTTGAAATTAGTTCTGTAGATTGAAAGATAATGATCGCTACACCAGCATACCCAAG
>NZ_JACGUS010000041.1:0-1577 GCF_014076785.1 Colwellia sp. MB3u-55 | reverse complement strand
CCCTACTGCAAAAAATGAAATAGCCACTAAAACAAATGCCAAAACCATCGCTAGTTTAAAGTCGCTTTTATTATCTCTAATTTTAATTGTATCCATTACATTTGACATATTCATCCTTAGTTTGAAAAACACATAACGCCTTACTAAGCGGCGATAAATAGTTGGCTAAAATTGCGAGGAACGAAGCTAGCCAATTGTTTAGCGTCCGTTTGAGTAACTTGTTATATGCGCTGAAGTAGTACTCTACAGCTATTAATATTTTAGTTTATATAGCTTTAACCCAAATAAAGGTCGGATCCATTTCCAACGACGTATAAAATATTCATTAATCAAATAACAGCCCAAAAATGTTAATAATATTAACGCTAAGGATTCACTATAAATTGATAGTCCTTGCCTTGTTAGCCAATAACCAATCATAACTATTAATGTTTGATGTAAAATATACCAAGGAAATACAGCCTCTGTCATATAAGAAAGAGCTTTACTCGGTTTATTTAGCCATCGTTGGGAAATAGCTAACAAGGCAACAATTGAAAACCATGCGTATGCTGTCTTTCTTGCTTTCTCAGAATAGTGTTCCGTAATATCAAGGGCATACGAGCTATGATTGTGACTTTCTAAATACCATACAATAGAAGCAATAGTTGAAATAATAAAAACCATGATTAGGGCTGGAATCAATGCTTTATTAATAGCCTGCCAAAAGCTTTTGTCTTTGGCTATTAAAAAGCCAAAAATAAAAATACTGAAATATAACTGATGGTTTGCCCAATCATCAAAAAGTGCATGTGTTGATGGGTAAATAGGTTTTAAAATATAGTGAAAAATTATAAATGGAATGACCGGAATCAACATTACCACAAAGATACCTAAACAGTTATCAAGGCATCTACTACTCATTTTTTTACCATAGCCATTCATAAAAGAAGCTAAAGGACGAGCGATAGGAATAAGTAATAAAGTATAAAAAAACAAATAAACAACGTACCAAAGGTGGTTCCAGGTTGGAATGATTACCGTGTATTTATCTATACTCCCTATTAAATATTCTGGATAAAACGCCCAAAAACCAGAAGTTATCTCTCCATTTTCTAATAGCTCAAGCCACGATTGCGGGGCGATAATAGTATGAATACAAAAAATTATTGGTATTAGAAGTATAATAGATCTCTTAAACGTAAATTTAATTAATGGTTGTTTATCAATGGCAAACCTTATCGCTATGCCAGAAATAAAAAATAATAAAGTTAAGCGCCAAGGATTGATCAACTTCATAAGGGATTCAACAGTTTCGCTAGCATGCACACTTTTTACATGATATCCCCAGTCGAATAAAACATTCCTATGTGGTATAGAATAAGTACCCCAAAGACGATAACTCTTAGCCAGTCTAAATCATACCTTCTATCTATGTTTGCTCCATGCCCCATTTAAAACTCCATTTAGCATATAACGCCACGTTAAGCGGCAAAAAATTGTTGGCTAAAATTGTGAACGGAGTGAAACAGCCAACTGTTTTTTGTCCGTTTGAACGCCTTGTTAGATGAATGTTACCAGAACCACATGTTTTGACC
>NZ_JACGUS010000040.1:0-2863 GCF_014076785.1 Colwellia sp. MB3u-55 | reverse complement strand
AACATAGACTGAAGACAGGTGCCACGACGAAATGAGTAAGGTAGGCGCTGCTAACTAATCAGTGAGTAATCGACGAATATCAGCATGATAACCGACAAAATTACTTGCTTCATTCTATGCGTTAAATCACTTAACACTAAAAGTGAAAACAATGGTTCTGAAATTAATGAACAAGGTTCAGTGTATTTAACTTGACGTGGGGAGTCATACCAACGCCTAAATAACAGGCTGAAAATAATGGGCTAAAATAGAGCGAAGCGAACAGCCCGCTGTTTTTAGTCCTTGTTGATTTTCTTGTTAGGTGAATGTAACTCAGAAAGTTCAGACATTCTTTGGTTAAAGTTAACTTTATATTTTAAACCTGTATCCCAAAAGGTTCTAAATACATCATTATTATATTTCCAACCAGCAGTCTCTTTATGTAAAGGATCTTTTGCCATAAGAACCTGCAAAGAATTTAAATCAACATTATTAGAAATGGTAAGCTGATTTTCTTTGTAATTAGAATTTTCCATTTCATATTTTAATCCAGGATAAATACCATTTGAAGGGACTGAAGGAAAAAAAGCTACATGACCTTTCCTATAAAGTGATTCAGCATCAAATTCAGGGTTTCTAATATTGATTAAGTCTGTTCTTGCTATATAAACTGGATCAAATTGAGCTTCCCAGATCTCACGTTGCTCTTTTGCTTTACCATCCGTATCGTTAATCACATGGTAAGCTTCTGCAAATGGAATCAATGGTACTGAAACTAATAAAGCAGTGACTGTAGCTACACCACCTAGCTGCTGTTTAGTACACCCTTGACTTAAAAATAAAATAAACATCCAAACTATCAGTTTTCTCATAATTTCCTTATTCACCTAACGCCCTATTAAGAGGCAAATTGTAGTTGGCTAAAATGTGTAGCGAAAGCGGAACTAGCCAACTGTAATTTGTCCCACTTGAATAGCTTGTTATGACTGAGTGCGCGCCAAACCAAGCCTTTTAATTATTTGAACAATACAACCAATTAAAAAGTAATCTAAAAACTGACCTGAAAGAAAAAGAATCATTTTAGGAGCAAAATCAGTTTCTTCACTGAAAAAACTTAGAATGAACATTGCTGGAGCAGCCAATATCCTATATCCAGGTAATAACACAGGAACCATGAAGTAATTAAATAGAAAAGAACATAGTCCAATTTCAACACCAATAGCTCAGAATATAGAGGAAAATTTATAATTTAACAACAAAAAATATCGACTCATCATAACGCCTAAATAACGGGCTAAAACTGTTTGCTAAAATGTTAACAAACAGCAAACTGTTTTTAGTCCTTGTTGATTTTCTTGTTAAGTAGACTTTCATCAAAGTCTATTTCCATATATTTCATTAGGCTATCAGTAAACTTTTGACTTTCTTCGTCATTAACATAACTATCGAGTCCCTGAATATTAGCAACTAATTGATCGGTAATTTCCCCGTAAACTACTCCTAACCTAGACTCTAATTCAATGATATTTTCATTCGCCATTGAAGTATTCAACTTAAAAGGTTTGTTTGTACTCATTGGCCCATAGTTTCCTTCCCAAAGAGCTTTACCTGTTTCAGATTTTAATGTTGCTTTAAGTTGAGGAAGAAATATTAAACCTTTTTCGTTAGTGATAATAATACACCAAGGTTCAAGTGTTATAACCTGTTTTTTTAAATTAGAATTTAGATGAATAGATTTAATTTCTTTTTTTAAATCTTGATTATTATTTAGTGAGTTCAGTAGAATCTTAGCTAAATCAAAATTGTCTTTAAGCTCTAATTCTAAGTTACCCTGTAAGTTTTTTTCATTTAAAAGATCGGATGCAAGAACTCCCAGAACTCCAAGGTATTGCCCTACATCATCTGAAGAATTAGACCAATTAGCAACAACAAAGCCTGTACCTTTAATTCTACGATCACCGGGAGCTAAGCTAAGATCGCTCCAATCAATGTTTAGTACATCTAATTTCAATTCTTTATTTGATTCGACAGGGATAGCTCCTCCCTTTTTGGTCGATTGGCAACCTAGAGATAGGAAAATAAAAACTATGATAATGAAATATTTGAAATACACTCTAAAGTATCCTTGTCTACTTAACGCCACATTAAGCGGCTAAAAATTGTTGGCTAAAATGTTGAACGAATTGAAAACAGCCACTTGTTTTTTGTCCGTTTGAATGCCTTGTTAGTTGCCAATTACGGCCTCACCTTGCTTTAATTTGAAATCAACATAACTGTCCATCGCATGAAAGAAAGTTGAATCTCGATT
This sequence comes from Colwellia sp. MB3u-55, assembly GCF_014076785.1. Classification (NCBI taxonomy): domain Bacteria; kingdom Pseudomonadati; phylum Pseudomonadota; class Gammaproteobacteria; order Alteromonadales; family Colwelliaceae; genus Colwellia; species Colwellia sp. MB3u-55. The sequence goes on along the minus strand of NZ_JACGUS010000040.1, from coordinate 576 downwards.
GTTTTTACAATATTCAGTCAAATAAGGGACTAAAACATCTTTATATTCAGCTTTAGAAGCTGGGCTTTTATCCTTTTTGAATTGGATATTTTTACCATAGGTATAGCCAAAAATCCAAGCTGTGATGTTATTTAAACCTCTCGACTTTTTATTCAAACTATCTAACACAACATTACAATTCCACCCGCCATATATTGCAGGACTTTGATGAAAAACATCATTTTGAGCTAGAACAGATGTTGAAGTAAACAAGATGAATAACAATGATACTTTAAAATTACGCATGACAATTCCTTTTGGCAACTAACGCCCTGTTAAGAGGCAAAATTTAGTTGGCTAAAATGTTGAGGAACGAAAACAGCCAACTGAATTTTGTCATGCTTTAACAGCTTGTTAGTGTAATTTACACCTTAAAGTCTAATTGAATTGATTGGCAAATACTGTCAATAGATAAACCATTTTCTTTATACGGATTAAATCGCCACTTTTTAAGTGCTTCAGTTGCTGGCTTTATGAAAAGACCAGACTGAGAAGATTCTATAACACCAATATTAAAGGGCTTACCTTCAGAAGAAA
>NZ_JACGUS010000039.1:0-1654 GCF_014076785.1 Colwellia sp. MB3u-55 | reverse complement strand
TTAAGTGCTTCAGTTGCTGGCTTTATGAAAAGACCAGACTGAGAAGATTCTATAACACCAATATTAAAGGGCTTACCTTCAGAAGAAATATCGAACTCAAATTTGACATAGCCATTTATTTTATTCCTTGCTGCTGATTTTGGATACTTTGGAGAAACTCTTTTTATGGGAAAACCTTCTTGAGTCGTATCGCTAAAATTTTCAATTTTTCTTGGGAATACCGTACAACGTGGTTCATTTTTTACAATGTCATTTATACTAAAGCTATTATCTCGATTCTCGCTTGTAGTCTGACAACCACAAATGAAAACAGCCAAAAATAGACTTAAATTTTTCAAGTTCACCTAAAACCTCCTTATTACACTAACGCTACGTTAAGCGGCAAAAAATTGTTGGCTAAAATTGTGAACGGAGTGAAACAGCCAACTGTTTTTTGTCCGTTTGAACGCCTTGTTAGACGTATTTAGCTCTGTAGAAGAAATCTACGAAGATCTCGCTCTTGACGCATGACATGTAATATATAAACTTTGTCGCTATCCACTTTATAGAAAATACGACAAGGATTAACATTAACTTCACGGTAATTTAAGTTAATTAATTCAAGTGGTCTTTTACCTGATTCAGGATGGTCTTCTAACCTAGATATTTTGTCAAATATTTTGTGAGTCAATTTCTTAGCCGCATCAATATTACTTAAAGCAATATACTCAGCAATATCATTTAAATCATCAAGAGCTGGAGATGTCCAAATTATTTCAGCCATTTGCTCATTTTCTCTTTTGCTTCTTGATTCGAGAATGTATTACCGCTTTTAATTGCTTGCTCACCGCGTGCAACACCCTCAAGAATTGCCATTCGTTGCTGCATAAATTCATAATCGTCAACATCAACTAAATATGCCGATGGTTGCCCATGCTCAGTAATTAACACAGGTTCTTTGGATATGTGAAGGTCAGCTAAAATTTTTGTAGCTTGACGCTTAAGTGTCGTAACAAGTTCAACTCTCATGATAAATCCTATTTAGAACTCAAATAATGTATCACTATAGTATCACAAAAGTTCGAGGTTACAACTATACGGCTAACGCCACATTAAGCGGCAAAATATAGTTGGTTATAATGTTGAACGGAGTGAAAACAACCAACTGTATTTTGTCCGTTTGAATGCCTTGTTAGGGCTGCGTTAACTCTGCGTGCAAGTTGTATGTGCTGACAACCCGTCTTTTAACCAAAAATACTCGATACAATTGATACTGTTTATGACGACTTTACGCTGACCTACATCTAGAGAATCAACCGCTTCTAATATTGAGACAACACCTGAATTATCTCGATCCACAATCTCATAAGGAATTGGTGATTTATAAAGAATAAATCCGTAGCCACACAACGGGATTAATAAGACACTCAATGCTACAACGAGTCGAATATTCATTTAGCGCCCTAACGCCCTATTAAGGGGCAAATTGTAGTTGGCTAAAATGTGTAGCGAAGCGGAACTAGCCAACTGTTATTTGTCCCGCTTGAATAGCTTGTATGGATAATACACCCATCTTTATTATTCTTTTAAAACCCGTTTAGGTAAAGTGAGGCCCAAGCTTTAGCAGCAACTAAAGCCTTTTTATACGATAGTTCGATTGAATGATGGCTCCTCT
>NZ_JACGUS010000038.1:0-278 GCF_014076785.1 Colwellia sp. MB3u-55 | reverse complement strand
ACCGACTATGTAAAATCAATGTAATGTGAGTGTCCACACAAATTGCATGATAACTAATTGTTAAAGAAAAACTCGTTTACCTAAAGTAAAGAGTTAGATATAAAACCCATTCGTTTATACCTTTGTAGCGTTGCTCCGTTGCTGCAGGCCTTGCCTGAAGCGAGATGCGCATGATACGCTTCTCAGTTTTGATGTCAACGTTTTATTTAATTTAATTTGAAGTTTCTTTTCGAAGATTCAAACCTTATCTATAAAACGTTAAGTTAACTACTTTACCC
>NZ_JACGUS010000037.1:0-7056 GCF_014076785.1 Colwellia sp. MB3u-55 | reverse complement strand
AAGGCTCAAGAGTTTTGTAATTTAAATAAGTTAGATCTTTTTGGCGTTACATACGAAAGCTCATCGCACATACACAAAGATTTTAATTTTATGAGTAAGTTATGGTCGGGTAACGCTATAAAAGATATATCTGATGAAAGATTAAAATTAGAGTTATTAAATGCTCGTAAATTATTTCAGTTACAACTGTTATTCGGTTTTTTAACATTTCTTTCAGTTGTAACAAATGGATTTTTCAGTGCATAGTACAGCTAACAAGGCATTCAAACGGACAAAAAACAGTTGGCTGTTTTCACTTCGTTCAACATTTTAGCCAACAATTTTTTGCCGCTTAATGTGGCGTTATAAGCCTAAAGGAATACCGAGTGAGACTTTCCCTTTCAATTTTATTATCAATGATTTCTCTCCATTGTTTTGGCATTACTGATTTAGAGGTTAAAAGTTGGCAAGATGATCTAGAGTTTTATTCACGAAATTTGTCTGAAAAACATATAGATCTTTACCATACGATTTCTAGGCAAAGCTTTAATAAAGAGGTAACGCAACTTAAAGGCTCTCTATCCTCCTTAACGAAAAATCAGTTATTAATTGAACTGATGAGGTTAACTCACAAAATTGGTGATGGGCATACATCATTTCCTTTATGGGGAGCTAATTTAAAAAGTTTTCCTATTCAATTAAAGGTGCTCAATGGAGAGCTTTATGTAATTAAAACTACCAAGGATTTCAAGCACCTCCTTGGTGCGAAACTTGAGAAAATTAACGACATGAATGCAGAAGAAATCTATCGTTTATTTTCTCAACTAGCACCTTTTTCTGAAAACAAATACTCAACACAAATAAGAGCAGCACAATATATCCCAAAAGCCGAGTTACTTAATGGGCTGGGAATTGTCAAAGGTACATTTCAAGCTCGATTTACATTCACAATAGGCAAAAAACTAATTGAACAACAATTAGAACCATCCCACTCAAATGAGTATACAGCCGAACTCACCTATCTAAACAACTCCATATTTTCGATTGAGGAAAAACTAAACGAGAATCTTTGGTTTGGGTCGTTAAACGATAATAAAGTGGTCTATTTTAAATTTCGCCGTTATACATCAATCTCAAAAATGGAATCACTGGGTGAAGATTTATTATCCTTCATCAATAAAAACAAATCTAAAAAGTTAATAATTGACCTTAGAGACAATTATGGTGGGGACTTTTTTGTAGGTTTAAAATTGGCTCAATTACTGGTACTGGCTGACAGTATAGATTGGAAGTCAGGCGTTTATGTTCTTATTGATAATACAACTTTCTCAGCAGCAATGAGTAATGCTGCTCAGTTTTCACAATTATTGAATGCAAAATTAGTTGGTGAACCTACAGGTGCCAAACCTTCAGGTTACCAAGATATGGGGCAATTTATTTTACCTAACTCCAACCTAGAGGTAACATACTCAAAGCGCCTGTATCACTTTACTCGTGATAATAAAGATGCGTTATACCCAAATGTTCATATTGAAGTTTCAATTGATGACTATATTTCAAAAAATGACCGTCAATTAAAATGGATATTAAGTGATATAGGGTTGCAATAACCGGCTTATAACAAGCAATTTAACAGGACTAAAAACAGCGGGCTGTTCGCTTCGCTCCATTTTAGCCCACAATTTTTAGCCCGTTAATTGGGCGTTATGGTGCTTTATATCTCCATCTAATAAGGAAGTTTCATGTTCTACTTAATACCTCGCTTTAAGTTGTTGTCAGTTCTACTAACAACCCTAGTGTTTTCCTCGATTGTTCAATCAAAAAGCATTGAATTAAATAAGGAACAACGTAAAGAAGTTGTAGAGGGGATTTCTAAGATCGTTATTGAAAATTACGTTTTCCCTAAGGTTGCACAGAAAAATGCTAACTTCATACAAGAACAATTTAAGTCTGGGAAATATAATGAAATTATTGATGCGCATAAATTTGCAGAACAATTAACTATCGATCTACAAAAAATAAACCATGATAAACATATGGAAGTTAGAGTTAAAAAACCTCAAAAGCCACAACCAGAGCAAAAGCAATCAAGTAGCCCGTATTTAGAGTATTTAAAACAAGAACAAAAAGAGAACTACGGTTTTAAAAAAATTGAGATTCTAGAGGGTAATGTCGGGTATATCGATTTTCGTTACTTTAGTGGCTTTGATTCAGCAAAAGAAACTGTTGATGGCGTATTAAAGGTTATTAAGAATACAGACGCAGTTATTTTTGACCTTAGAAAAAATGATGGTGGCTCTCCTGAATTGGTGCAATATATTTGTAGTTACTTCTTTGGTGAAAAAACTCATTTGAATAGTTTATATTGGAGAAAAGGTAACAGGACTCAAGAGTTTTGGACTCTTGATGAATTACCTTCTGAACGTATGCCTGATGTTCCATTATTCGTACTTACAAGTAAATATACTTTTTCTGGAGCGGAAGAGTTTGCTTATAATTTTAAAACTCGAAAAAGAGCAACAATTGTAGGCGAAAGTACAGGTGGTGGTGCAAACCCAGGAGGTCCAATAGAAATAAATGAACTATTTAGTATTAATGTTCCTACTGGTCGCGCTATTAACCCTATTACTCAAACTAATTGGGAAGGTACAGGTGTTTTACCAAATATAAAAACATCATCAACGAATGCTTTTGATAAAGCTTACCTCTTAGCCAAGAGTTCAGCAGAAAAGTACCGTAAACAGAAATAAAAAACAATGTGACGAGTAGGCTGCAACTAGCACCATAACAACATGCCCTGAGGTGGACAACTAGTAAAATTTAGCTAGTTATTGCAAATTTTATCAACGGTGATCCTCTTCGTTTTAATGCTTCTAAATATTTTGATTCGTTGTAGGGCGTCTTCGTTTTCCAGCACCTAAATATTATTCTTATTCACTTGAAAGCAAGCGATCTTATTATGCTGTTATGTGGTTTACCTTTACTTTTTTGTTGCTCATAACAAGCTTTTGCTCAGAATGAATATCGTATCGAAAAACCAGCCCATTCAACAAACGTTTGCCTTAAAAAAGTAGGACAACTGTACCGCCAATGTGTCCATATCTTTTTACCACTGCTTTCAATAACGGGTGCAATACCCGCATACTTCTGCATCTGTGAAGCATCCGTATAACGTTCTCTATTGTGCCCAAAAGCGACTAATAAGCGCGGTGCTAGTTGTGGGCCTGCGCCAGGTAAACTATCAAAAATAGCCTTGTCTTGTTGTTTTTTGTACAGCTGTTTTATTGCTTTATCCAACTGTTCAATACCGATAAGTAACACCTTGAATTGTGCGATAAGCACTTCCACTAACAGTTGATTAGGGGCTATTACGCCTTCATCTTCGGTTAACGGAATGGCTTCTTTAATGCTAAGTAATCGAGCATTATTGACGGTTTCATAATGTGAGTTGTGACGATTAAAGAAGTCTAATAAGGTTTGCTTTCTGGCTTTTTTAACCGCGGTGAGCGATGGCCATTTACTGATGAAATCACAAAAGATTAAGGTATCTTTTTCTTTAAACCATTCACGCGCTTGAGGGGAGTAGTTCTTCAACGTTGCGGTTATTTTATTTGATAAATCGACGCCATCTTGTACTACATTACGACGATACTCAACCAGTTGCGCTAATGCTCTCATTGATGTTGACTCAGGTACTATCACTGAGAGTTTATCTATGTGAAGTTTAATCATTTCAACTTGTATGAATGCATCTGTTGGGTCATTTTTTGCGCCGCTAGGCGTGAATGCTTTGCGGTAATTTGCGACCGCGGATGGATTCACCGTAAATAAGACGAGGTGGTCATATTTTGCGAGCGCATAAATTAAGGGACTTTTTTTAAGTTCACACACAACAGCAATTTTCTGATCTGGGTAACGCAGCTTAAGCTCCATTGCCCATTTGTGAAGCGCTTCTGGTTTATGTTTTATAATGGTGTAGTGATATTGTTTGGTGTTTTTTGGGTGCTCACATATATCATGTTTTTTGTCAGCCCAATCGATACCAATAAGTGCAGCGAAATCATCGACGTTATATGCTTTCATTTAGATGCTCCAGCGAGTAAAGTTATAGATGGAATGTGCTTAAGTCTCGTTTCTCGCAGGTCTTATAGATAGTCGTCGTAGGCGATCCTTGAGTATGCGTTTTGAAGCGAGTAGCTCTGTTGGTTCGAACGTCTTGTTAGAAATATTGGATGTTTGCCGTTCAATATTCGTAACCAACAGATGCATATTCCACTTATCAAATATAGTAAACTAATCGATTGATAAATGGATTGGTCCAACTATAAGGCGTTCAAACGGACAAAAAAAAGTTGGCTGTTTCACTCCGTTCACATTATAGGCAAAAATTTTTTGACGCTTAACGTGGCGTTATATGCATAAGCAGTATCAAGCATTGTTTAATAAATTAATTCCAGTTTCGCTGATTTTTTTGCTATCAGCTTGTGGTGCAACTAAACCAGCACCATACCAAAAAGATAGAAAACCAGAGAATAGAGAACAATATAATGGTTTAGAAGGTATGGCTCAGTATCAAAAAGATCAGATTTATTTACTCAGCAAAGAATTATCTGACAAATGTACGACTGCAAAAATTGATTTGGCAATGGCAGAAACAGATAATGATTTTGAAGAAATTAAAATTCAAAAAGCACTAATTGGCAGCACTTGCATATAACAAGAACTTCAAACAGAAAAAATACAGTTGGCTGTTTTCACTCCGTTCAACATTTTAGCCAGCTATTTTTTCCGCTTAAGTAGGCGTTATGTTTACTTTTAGCTTGAGTGTAAATTTAAAACTCTATGACAAAATTTTTTTCAAAGTTTAAGCACTTTCACTTAAAAATTGACACCATTGTAACTGTAGTATTTTTTAGCTCCGTCGGTTTGGCATATTTAGGTGTTTTAAAACCTATTCAAGCTTATCATTTAACTGTTTTTACATTGTTATGTGTATTTGCATATCTTTTATATAAACTAGTAAAAAATAAATGTATCTATATTAATTCTCACAAATTCTTATTATCGTCACTTGTAGGTTTGTTTATTTTATTTTGCTATTTGGCCATGATTTTTTTGTCTATTTATATTTTATCGGATGGTTTGTTGAGTAGGTAAACATAACAAGAATTTCAAGCAGGACAAAATACAGTTGGCTTTTTGTTCACTACGTTTGCTTATTTTAACCAACTATTTTTTGCCTCTTAATGAGGCGTTAGTTGGCTCATCAATATTTGTTATCATTAAATTTTAAGCTTTAGTAATTAATATTAAAAGGAATTAAACAATGAAAACTCTTACTCTTTTACTATCGTTATCACTATGGACAAGTAGCGCTATTGCCGGAGATGATTTTTCTGCTATTGACAAATATGTGAACGCAGCTAAAAAAGAAGTTGGTTTACCCTCAGGAACAGCAATAGCAATAGTCAAAAATGGAAAAGTCGTTTATGAGGGGTATTTTGGTTATGCAAATATCAAAGAGAAAAAAAAGGTAACAGATAAAACCGCTTTTTATATCGCGTCGATTACTAAACCGATATTTGCTCTGTCTACTTTGTTAATGGAACACAAAGGTGATATCAAAGATACAATGTCAATGACAGAGATGTTTCCAAAACTTAAATTCTCTCATATTGATACAGAACAGATTCAATTAAAAAATTTAATGTCCCATACTGCGGGAATATCAAATTGGCCATTTGTTGCATCTCTAGCGTATACAGGAAATCATGATAGTGCCCAACGCCATAAACTAGTTGCAGCTTCGACTTATGACGAAAAAAACAAATTAGGTGAATTTCAGTACACCAACCTTGGATATAATATTGTGAGCGTATGGGCTGAGGATTATTACAAGCAAGATTGGCAGAAAACAATATCAGAATTAATTTATGAGCCACTTGCTATGGTGCGCACTTCATCTTATATGAGCGACTCTATTAAAAAAAGCTTTGAAGTTGCACGACCTTACGGACTAAGAGGAAAAGATCCAAGAGAAGTGTTAGCTTTTGAAAAAAGTAATATCACTATGCATGGAGCGGGAGGAACCATTTCAACAGCATCAGATATGGCACGTTTTCTAATCGCTCATCTTAATGATGGTCGTGTCGATGGTAATGTGATTTTCCCCGCAGAAGTTATCCTGAAATCTCATCAACAGTTAGCAGTGAATGATCTAAAGTATCGTGATTTTATCCGTAAAGGGTACGCATGGGGTTGGTATATAGGTCCATATAAAGACGAAGAAATGTATCATCATTTTGGTGGTGTTGCTGGAACCCATACCCATACCTCTTTTATGTTAAAACATAATATAGGTCTTGTGATTTTAAATAATGAATCAAGTATAAGTAGTAAGCTTTCTAATGGCATTGCGGATATTGCCTATAGTATTTTGCTTAATAAAGGCAGTGCCGATGATATATCTGATATGCATATTCTACAAATGAAGGAAGCATGGAGTGAAATAAAGCCCAAGCTTCAGATGTCTATTGATAATTCAGCAAAAAGAGACCTTGCAAGAACAATGATACTTAGCCATACAAGATCAAAATATGCTGGTATATTTCATAATTCTTTGTGGGGAGATCTAAAGGTTGAACTCCTTGATTCAGGTAGATTTGAATTTACACTAGGGGAAATTCACGCAGTTGCTACAGCTTATACTAAACCAGATACAATGAGGGTTGAATTTCCCGTGATGGGCGGTGGGAAGATTGTTACATATAAAATAAAAGATGGTGAAGTTAAAGAATTAGATTTTTTTGGAGAGATATTTAACAAACTATGATGAATACAATCTAACGTGTTGGAGTAAAAGCCAACTAACAAGAAAATCAACAAGGACTAAAAACAGCGGGCTGTTCGCTTCGCTCCATTTTAGTCCACTATTTTTAGCCTGTTATTTTGAAGTGGCATAGTTAATTTGGCCACCTACTTAGAGATGTTATTATGCATCTCATCAAACGTTAGGTGATACAAATGACAAAGAAAAAACGTCCAAATTTCAGTCCTGAATTTCGATTAGAAACAGCA
>NZ_JACGUS010000036.1:0-1290 GCF_014076785.1 Colwellia sp. MB3u-55 | reverse complement strand
AAACGAATACTCACGGCTTGCTATAAAAAGCTGTCTATATTTCTTTCGAAGAGTAAAGCACATAACAAACTTTCAAACTTGGAGGTGAGTAATGGATGAATTAACTAATAAATTTTCTGCATTTGGTGGTTTAGACTGGGCTAATAACAAACATGATGTATGTGTTCAGTTAGGTCACGACGGTAAACGAACATTTGAAATTATTTCACATACACCAGAAGACCTTGATGAATGGCTAACTAAGCTACACCATCAAGCAAAAGGTAATATTGCGGTGGCTGTTGAATTGACTAAAGGGCCGATTGTTTATGCTCTGCAAAAGTATAGCTTTATTACAGTGTAGCCAGTCCAAGCTTTAACTTTAGCTCGTTATAGACAAGCCTTTAATCCCAGTGGTGCTAAAGATAACCCTACGGATGCTGAGTTAGCACTAGATCTTATGCTCAAGTACCCTAGCAAAGTAACACCACTAAAACCAAGTAGTAATGATATTCGAGTTCTTGCTCAACTCGTTGAACAACGTAGCTTACTCGTCGAAGATAAACGTCGATATGTAAACCGCCTTATCGACGCTTTAAAGCAGTATTACCCGCAACCATTAGCATGGTTCTCTCATTGTGATAGTGGCCTATTCTTTAACTTTATTTCTAAGTGGCCGTCGTTACAAAGTCTAAAACGAGCGAGAGAAAACACAATAAGAAAGTTCTTTTTAAGTCATGGAGGAAATGCGGTTTTATTAACCGACCAGCGGATAGAAGCTATCAAAAATGCTGTTCCCTTAACAGAAGACAAAGCCGTAATATTGCCATATAGCTTATTCGTCGAAACACTCATAGAACAATTGAAGACAGTCATAGTTGCCATAAAAACATACAACGAAAAAAATATATACGTTATTTACCGATATGCCAGATGCTGAACTATTTAAATCCCTCCTGGCACTGGACCTTGCCTCGCTCCAAGACTTTTGGCTGCCTTAGGAGATGATAGAGCTAGATTTACAAGCGCGCAGTAAATGCAGAATTACGCAGGGTTATCTCCTGTAACAGAAAGAAGGGGTTAAAAGTGCTGGGTTCACTGGCGATGGCAGTGCTCTAAGTTTATTAGGCAAAGCTTTATCGAGTGGTCAGCTAAGAGTGTAGGAGTGTCATATTGGGCTGGGCTATATTACAACCAACAACGAGCTAAGGGTAAGTCTCATCAATCAGCGGTAAGAGCTTTGGCTTTCAAGTGGGTGCGTATTGTATTTAGGTGTTGGAAAACGAAAGTACCTTATGATGAATCCAAATA
>NZ_JACGUS010000035.1:0-428 GCF_014076785.1 Colwellia sp. MB3u-55 | reverse complement strand
ACACTAACAATTTCAGTGACACCAGTGTCTGATCTAAGTGATGATAGTGAATCTGTTACAACAGCTGAAGATACAACAGCCACAGGCAATGTGTTAGATAATGCTGAAACAGCAGATGGTCCACTAACTGTCACCAGTTTTACTGTTGATGGTAATACTTATAATGCAGGTGACACGGTTACCCTTGCTGAGGGTGAACTCACTTTAAATGCAGATGGTAGTTACACCTTCACACCTAATGATAATTTCAACGGTGCTGTGCCTGTAATTACTTACATTGTTACTGACGGTGCAGGTGATACACAGAGTTCTACCCTAACCATTTCAGTGACACCGGTTTCAGATTTAAGTGATGATAGTGAAACGGTTACGATAGCTGAAGATACAATTGCTACAGGTAATGTGCTTGATAACGCAGCAACTGCAGA
>NZ_JACGUS010000034.1:0-728 GCF_014076785.1 Colwellia sp. MB3u-55 | reverse complement strand
GGTGCTGTTCCTGTTATTACATATACCGGTACCGATGGTGCTGGTGACACTCAGAGTTCTACCCTAACCATTTCAGTGACACCGGTTTCAGATTTAAGTGATGATAGTGAAACGGTTACGATAGCAGAAGACACAACTGCTACAGGCAATGTGTTAGATAATGCAGAAACAGCAGATGGTCCAATGACCGTCACCAGCTTTACGGTTGATGGGAATACGTATAATGCTGGTGATACCGTTACTCTCGCTGAAGGTGAACTCACTTTAAATGCCGATGGTAGTTATACCTTCACACCTAATGATAATTTCAACGGTGCTGTGCCCGTTATTACTTATAGCGCTACTGACGGTGCAGGTGATACACAGACTTCTACCTTAACGATTTCAGTGACACCAGTTTCTGATCTGAGCGATGATAATGAAACTGTCTCTGTTGCAGAAGATACTACAGCCACAGGCAATGTGTTAGACAATGCAGAAACAGCAGACGGTCCAATGACCGTCACCAGCTTTACGGTTGATGGGAATACGTATAATGCTGGTGATACCGTTACTCTCGCTGAAGGTGAACTCACTTTAAATGCCGATGGTAGTTACACTTTTACTCCGAATGATAACTTTAATGGTGCTGTGCCTGTAATTACTTATATTGTTACTGACGGTGCAGGTGATACTCAGAGTTCTACCCTAACCATTTCAGTGACACCGGTTTCAGATTTAAGTGATGA
>NZ_JACGUS010000033.1:0-1415 GCF_014076785.1 Colwellia sp. MB3u-55 | reverse complement strand
CTGCTTTGGCGAAAAACTATTTAACCAAAAACTGAAATAGATTTAATTACGCGTAAATAACTAGGGTAAAGAAAAGGCAACTACCACAATTACATTTAATCGAATTCGCAATGCCGCATAACGCCTTACTAAGCGGCGCGAAATAGTTGGCTAAAATGTACGAGGAACGAGTGCTAGCCAACTGTTTAGCGTCCGTTTGAGTAACTTGTTATATGCCTATTGCCCAGAACAGTTACGTTATATTTTTAGTAATTATTTCCGAAGTACATAGCTCACCACAAACGTTGCAAGAGCCACTTATAAATTTACGATTATTCTCAATATATAGTTCTGGTCTGCCGATACCTAAGTCTGCTTCTGAGCAATTGTCACACCAAGTATCATCAAGATAAAGAGAACGTTCAATTTCATCAAGTGAGCTCAAATCTATAATTTGCTTCATAATTCCCTAGGCATATAACGCCTTACTAAGCGGCGCGAAATAGTTGGCTAAAATTGCGAGGAACGAAGCTAGCCAACTGTTTAGCGTCCGTTTAAGTAACTTGTTATATGCCTTGAACACCAGTATTTTTGAACAGTCTGATTAAATTAGCCAAAGAGAATATGGCCATTACAAACGAAACTACTGATAAGATATACAAAATATAATTAACAGTTACATCTAGATAAACAATTGTTGGGTTCTCCCTATTATAAATAGCCTCAACTAATGAGTTTTCTTTATAAAGCTTTAATTTCTCATTCGCCTCTTTAAAATTGTAAAGCTGATTCATATTGGAAATTTCTTTTCCAATATAACTATTACCATCAATCTCATATTGGTATTTTATATCTAGAATATAGCGTTCATCTTTATGTTCAACTCTCTTGATATCCGATGACATGATAATCGCCGGAGTTATTGGCCAATTACCAGCATTTAAGTTCCCTGCAATTTTAAAGGTTAAGAGACCAAGCCATAAAGAAGATCCGATTAGCATGAATCCAAAAAATAATTTGCTGTTTTTAAACATATCTCACTCTGCTTTATAAAAGTCTATCTGGAATACACACAATTCATCTTAGGCATATAACGCCACATTAAGCGGCAAAAAATTGTTGGCTAAAATGTTGAACGAAGTGAAAACAGCCAACTGTTTTTTGTCCGTTTGAATGCCTTGTTAGCTGTACTATGCACTGACAAATCCATTTGTTACAACTGAAAGAAATGTTAAAAAACCGAATAACAGTTGTAACTGAAATAATTTACGAGCATTTAATAACTCTAATTTTAATGTTTTATCAGATATGTCTTTTATAGCGTTACCCGACCATAACTTACTCATAAAATTAAAATCTTTGTGTATGTGCGATGAGCTTTCGTATGTAACGCCAAAAAGATCTAACTTATTTAAATTACAAAACTCTTGAGCCTT
>NZ_JACGUS010000032.1:0-1522 GCF_014076785.1 Colwellia sp. MB3u-55 | reverse complement strand
AATAAAGAGCTTAAGGAGGAGCTGTTTATTCTAAAAAAGTGGCAACGGTTTCTTGCCGAGGAGCATCAAGCCGATATCGATTCATCGAAAAACTCAGACCCGACATAAAGGTCAAAAGGTTACTGAAATTTTTTGATGTGTCTAAAAGTGGCTATTACGATTGGCGCGAGCGTCAACCCAGTGCCCGTGCGATAGAAGATGTTGAACTTAAACAGAAATTCCAGCAAATATTCACTGAGAATAAAGGCCGATATGGTAGTCCCCGCATTTTTAAAACATTACAAAAGCAAGGATACAATATCGGTAAAAAACGTGTTGAACGTTTGTACAATGCGCTTGGGTTGGTTGCTAGAGTGATGCGGGTAACTACACGCTCTGCGTTTTATAAGCGCTTTCTTACGACTGGTACAAACTTAAGACCTGATGGTGCAGTGCCATTGGCTAAAGATAAAGTATGGGTTGCCGATGTCACGTATTTGAAAGTGAAAGGCGTATGGCGTTATTTGTCGGTAATAATGGATTTATATTCACGGCGTATTATTAGCTGGAGTTTAGATAAAAATAGAACGATGGACGTCACGAAACGCACATTAGAAAATGCGGTTAAGAAACGAAAACCGTCCGGTGATTTGATGCTCCATACAGATAGAGGCGTAGAATATCGTGGACAGGTTTATCAAAAAGTATTGAAACGACATGGAATAATTCATAGCTTGAGCCGAGCGGGAAAATGTACTGATAATGCGCATATAGAGTCATTTTTCCATTCAATGAAGACAGAAGTTATTCGTGGTAATGTATTTCAAAGTGATAAAGAACTGCGCGGAACACTTGGCAGTTACATTAACAAATACTACAATGTTTCGAGGATGCATTCAGGGATAAGTTATTGTTCGCCAATAGAATATGAAGCCCTGGCAGCGTGAAAAAAAATGTGTCCTTTTTATCGGGGGAAGATCACAAATAACAGTTGGCTTTGTTCGCTTCGCTCTCTATTATAGCCAACAATTATTTGCCTCTTAGTGGGGCGTTATAAACTCCAAGAGGCTTGGTGAATATCAATAGTCTTATAGATCAAGCTGAGTCTAAGCTGACTGAAAGAGTTAGCGGACTTGAAGGTTCGCTAGGTACTTTGGATGCAACGCTCCAGCATTTTGGTGATTACTCAATTACACTCAGCTGTATTTCTTTGCTTAACCCTAATTTAATTATTGAAAATGGCTGCCCAATCGCAAAGTTTCCCGGTTCATCAAATACATTACCTATTGACTGTTTTCACGTAGATATTTGCACCATTTAGAAGCTAATGGGCAAGAACCTGAAGTTCTTAAACCCATTGGAGTTGCATTGGCACAGTCATGGAATCGGGTACTTAAAGAATCAAACTTGGTAGGTAGTTTCATGTACACTGAAGAAAATGGCTGTGATGTTGTATATCTTATATAGCAAGCCATTCAAGCAGGATTTTTAGTATGATGTATAATTTAGTCATTTAGTCATTTAGTCATTTAGACATTTAGTC
>NZ_JACGUS010000031.1:0-313 GCF_014076785.1 Colwellia sp. MB3u-55 | reverse complement strand
AGCCCAGATACTGAAATAAATTCAGCATGACGAGAATGGATACTGAAATAAATTCAGCATGACGGGAGGGGAAACAGAAAGAAGTTTAGTGTGAACCCAAACACCACCAGAATGAACGCAAACTCCATCAGAATGAAGCCAACCGCCGTCATCCTGAACTTGTTTCAGGATCTCGTCCCTAACAACTAAAAGCCCAGATACTGAAATAAATTCAGCATGACGAGAATGGATACTGAAATAAATTCAGCATGACGGGAGGGGAAACAGAAAGAAGTTTAGTGTGAACCCAAACACCACCAGAATGAACGCAAAC
>NZ_JACGUS010000030.1:0-2509 GCF_014076785.1 Colwellia sp. MB3u-55 | reverse complement strand
CAGTAACAATGTAAGTAATTACAGGCACAGCACCGTTGAAATTATCATTTGGTGTGAAGGTATAGCTACCGTCTGCATTTAAGATGAGTTCACCTTCAGCAAGGGTAACCGTATCACCTGCATTGAAAGTATTTCCATTAACAGTAAAGCTGGTTACGGTTAATGGTCCATCTGCAGTTGCTGCATTATCTAAAACGTTTCCAGAGACTGGGGTATCTTCAGCTGTTGTAACAGATTCATTATCATCAATAAGATCTGATACGGGTGTTACTGAAATCGCTAAGGTAGAACTATCCGTATCACCTGCACCATCAGTTACGATGTAGCTGACCACGGGCACAGCACCATTGAAATTGTCATTTGGTATAAAGGTGTAACTACCATCTGCATTTAAGGTTAACTCACCTTCAGCGAGAGTAACCGTATCACCTGCATTGAAAGTATTTCCATCAACAGTAAAGCTCGTTATAGTCAGAGGACCATCTGCAGTTTCAGCATTATTAAGTACATTGCCAGAAACAAGGGTATCTTCAGCTGTTGTAACAGATTCATCCGCATCAGTAAGATCTGATACGGGTGTTACTAAAATCGTTAAAGTAGAACTATCCGTATTACCTGCACCATCAGTAACGGTGTAATTGACCACGGGCACAGTGCCATTAAAATTATCAGCAGGTATGAAAGTATAGCTACCGTCAGCGTTGAAGGTAAATTCACCCTCTACTAGATTAATTGTCTCGCCCGCATCAAAAGTATTACCATCAACACTAAAGTTAATCACACTTAATGGGCCGCCTGCGCTGGCACCATTATCTAGCACATTACCTGTGGCTGATGTATCTTCTGCTACAGTGACACTTTCATCAGCATCAAATAAGGCAAAGTTATCATTATTATTTTCGTTATCTAAATCACCGGGTAAAACAAAAATATTATTTTGTTCTGTTGTATCGTATCCAGCCTGCGCTAACGTTTCATCGCCTGTTCTGTTTACCGAGGCAAAACTTGTACCTTCATTACTAGTAAGACCAGCAGTTGTTTCAGGAAGCTCTGCATCAATATCAGCATCAATTAAATCTTGAATTGCTGAAATTTCATTTTGAATATTATTGATATCTTCACTATCAACACTTTCTGTATTGTTATCAGGAGAAATTATATCTACACGAATTTCATTTACCGACTCAGACTCGGAGCTGTAGACTTTATGCTGACTTCCATCAGCATAAGCTAATACAATTTCACTGCCTTTGATAAAATTAAGAACGGCGCCTGCTTTAATGACATCACCGACTTTTAATAGAGTGTTTTCAGCCACATCGGTGTGAATTTCACCTTTAACATTAATGATTTGTGCATTTTTTGGGTTGGTATAGTTTTCCATAAACGACTTCCTAATGATTTGGCTTACCACATACTCTAGACAAACTTAAAATACTGCAGTTGATTGGTAACTTTAAACTTACTTATGGATAGACATATTACAAGTAATTTGACTAAAAACAACGCCTTTTTAGCACCTTATTTATGACTATACTAAGAGATGATTTAATAAAATAGATAACCGTCAATTTTATAGACGGTATTATTGAGAAAAAAACAAACAATAACTAATATTGTTCATTTTCAAAGAAGGTGTCGAGCGACACCAACTTTATTTTAATCTAAACAGGATTATTGGTTTTTATACGACGAACTATCAATCCCATAAAAGCAAGTGAAAATATTACTATTGTTGACGGCTCTGGAACAGCAATGGATTTAAACACGTGATTAATATTCTCTCCGACCATTGCACGATCCCAGATGAAGGCAGAAATATCACCTATCGCATCATATGAAGAGTCACCTTGATAATTTGCAAGTACTGATTCACCGGTGATATGTATCCCAACATTTTTATCAAATGCGTCATACCAAGCTTTATGATTAACAATAAAATTAGCAATATTAAGGTAGGTAGCCTGATCATTTGAGCTTACTGCGTAGTCGCCGCCAGCCAAAAGTGCCCCAAATTTAAACTCTGCCACTTCAATAGCATTATAGGGGGTAATATTATCGACTACAAAAAAATCAGGTCCATCAGCTAAATCAAAATAGCCTACATACTCCCATTGGATACCAGCATTATCAGAATAATGATTACCAATAATTAATCCAGCATTTGCTCTATCGGCAACAAAAAGAGATAACACACAAACTACAACAATATTTATGATTTTAGAACTCATACAACTTCCTTAAGCCCTTAATGGGTTAATAATTTGATGTCGCATAACGACATTTACTTCGAGACACCTGTATAATGCAAAACACGCGCCAAAAATAAAACCCTATTTAATTCAATAGGTAACATTTAAATGTAAACTTAATTTTTTATAACTGTTAAAAAACATGACACTAAAGTACAGCTAAAAAATCCTAATTTAATAACACCTTTAGTACATACTACCTGAATTAATAATTTATGCTAATTTTTCAATTTTTATATTTTGTTATTTTGTTATTT
>NZ_JACGUS010000029.1:0-1206 GCF_014076785.1 Colwellia sp. MB3u-55 | reverse complement strand
AAACGTTAGGTGATACAAATGACAAAGAAAAAACGTCCAAATTTCAGTCCTGAATTTCGATTAGAAACAGCACAATTAGTTGTTGATAATGGTTATACCCACGAAGATGCAGCGAAGGCCATGGGGGCTGGCTATTCCACCGTTAGCAAATGGGTTAAACAGTTGAAAGAATAGCGAAAAGGTAAACAACCTAAAGCAATTCCTATGACCGCTGATCAATTAAAAACACTTGAACTTGAAAAAAAGATTGAACGCATTGAATTAGAAAAGGATATCTTAAAAAAGGCTACTGCTCTGTTGATGTCAGACTCCCTGAACAATTCTTATTTATTGAGAAACTCAATCAGAGCAACAAAATAAAATATCCAATCACTACGTTATGCGATGTATTTAAAGTACATCGCAGCAGTTATAAATATTGGGTGAACAGGGATAATAATTTAAGCTCGTCAGAGATTAAATTAAGAGCTGATGTTAAACGCTTTCATGCACTTAGTGGTGGCTCTGCGCGTGCTAGAAGTCTATCTGATATGATGACGAATGAAGGTTATCCATTAAGTCGTTATCGGGCAAGAAGCTTAATGAATGAGCTAGATTTAGTGAGTTGTCAGATACCTAAGCATAAATATAAGAAGGTGAATCAAGATCATGTGGCCATCCCAAATATACTCAAACGTCAATTCGCCGTTGTTGAGCCTAATACTTATTGGTGTGGAGATGTGACGTACATTTGGACGGATAATCGTTGGTCTTATCTTGCTGTTGTCCTTGATTTTTTTTCTAGAAAAGTTATTGGCTGGGCGATCTCAAACTCACCTGATAGTGAGTTAAAGATGCAAGCATTAATGATGGCATATGAGAGCAGAGGAAAGCCTAAAGATGTCATATTCCATTCAGACCAAGGAACGCATTACACCAGCAGAAAGTTTAGGCAACGACTGTGGCGTTATCAAATCACGCAAAGCATGAGCCGCCGTGGAAATTGTTGGGATAATGCACCAATGGAACAATATTTTAGAAGTTTGAAAACGGAATGGATACCTTTGATAGGGTATAAGAATTTTAATGAAGCCAAACAAGTAATCATTAATTACATCATGGATTATTACAATAAGACCAGGCCACATACGTACAACGGTGGAATAAGCCCAAATGAATCAGAGCGAAGATACAAATTAAGCTACAAAACTGTGGCCAATTTTACTT
>NZ_JACGUS010000028.1:0-2027 GCF_014076785.1 Colwellia sp. MB3u-55 | reverse complement strand
ACCATCAGAAAATGTTTGTTGTGATTGCATTTGCAATGGTTCATTTTTGTTACAAACTTTCAGAACATCAACACGATGTTCTCCAGATAGCCCCCATAAATAAAATGGTTTTGAATCCAGGTATGAGGGTTTATTGACAAGTTTATTTTGCCCTTCCGGTTTTATAGTAACCGTTGAACAAGCAGTGATCCCCACTAAAAGTACACTTAAAATTAAACTACTTTTTTTCATAATTACTCCATATGATGATTTAAAATATAACGCCCCATTAAGCGGCTAAAAATGGTTGACTAAATAACTTAGAGCATAATAACTAGAGTTGAACTTTAAAATGTTCGATTAATGTTGGGGAAATGTAAAAATGTGTAAGATATACCTGACACGACCAAAAAATATAACACCGCAATAAGCGGCTAAAAATGGTTGGCTATAATGTGAACGAAGTGAAAAAGCCAACTGTTTTCTGTCCGTTTAATTGCCTTGTTATATTTTTTATACCATAATCTAATATATATTGGTACAAACAAGGGTTTCATTATGGCTAAAAATACTAGCGTCACACTAGGCGATCACTTTGATCAGTTTATTAACCAACAACTTAACACAGGTCGTTACGGTTCAGCGAGTGAAATTGTTCGAGCTGGATTAAGAGCTTTAGAAGATCAAGAAACTAAACTATTAAATTTACGCAATATGCTTATTCAAGGTGAACAAAGCGGTATAGCTGATTACAGTTATGATTCTTTATTAACAGAATTAGACAACGAAAATCACTAATGAGAAAATTAGTATTATCCGCTAAAGCGAAATCAGATTTAATTAAAATAGCTCGATACACTCAACTTACGTGGGGAACCACGCAACGAAATGATTATTTAAAAATATTAGATAGCACAATTCGATTATTAACTGAGGAGCCAGAATTAGGAATAAACTGTGATTACATCAAAGAGGGTTACAGTAAATATCCTCAAGCTAGCCACGTAATTTATTACAAAGAACATAAAGTAAATCAAATATTAATTGTACGTGTGCTGCATAAAAGTATGGATGTTAACTCTGCTATCTAAAAAATACCAACACCACGTTAAGCGGCAAATAATTGTTGGCTAAAATAAGCGACGAAGGAGCAAATAGCCAGCTGTTATTTGTCCTGCTTGAATGGCTTATAGTTTCCAGCTACTAGTACTAAAATCAACTTATACCGTTACAAAAAGTACAAATAATGAATATAACCCAAAAATAATAGACAACCATTTAAACCACCGAGGGATAAATATAACTAGCAACATTATTACAACACCTATTAATGGTATTACCAATGACAAAAGCAATGGATTCTTAAACATAACAATATTGAAATATGGCCCAAGAAGAAAAAATAACAATAAGGACATTGCAGACACTCGACCTAAACCTCGACTGTGGGATAGCATGTCAAAATATCCATCATCTGGATCTGGAAGTGCCATTTCTGCCGCACCATACATAAAAATCGATGCAAAAATGAGCGCTAAAAAGTGAATAAAAGACCAATCAGAAAAATCATGAAGCTCCCATCCTACCCACCATAGTTGAAGGGTGAAAACCATTACAGTCCCACCCCAGATAGCTGTAGACCAATGGAACTTAACTTTGTTGTGATAACGAATCAAATCTCCGATCACATGTAAGAGACGTGTTAATGATAATCCAATGATTATGGATACAGTTACAAAAATATATTCATGTTGTGTCATTTATTACCAAGCTTAATTCAAATTTCATGGTGTTGAGTATCATCTAAAAACATGAAAATTAAAAGATTATTGTCTATTTACTTTTGCGGTAAAACTGCCATAGCCTCGATTTGCAATTAACACATAGACACAATGACTCCCCACAAGGTGCTAGCCTCTAAATGTGGGTTAGTTTTACAAACCAGAGCCATAATATATGTGTCAACAATATAAAACAGAGGCTAGCATGATAAAACATAACATACTTTAAAAAACTCGTACGACAATTACAGTCAAAATATCCTGACA
>NZ_JACGUS010000027.1:0-532 GCF_014076785.1 Colwellia sp. MB3u-55 | reverse complement strand
ATAACGCCACGTTAAGCGGCAAAAAATTGTTGGCTAAAATTGTGAACGGAGTGAAACAGCCAACTGTTTTTTGTCCGTTTGAACGCCTTGTTAGATGAATGTTACCAGAACCACATGTTTTGACCATCTATAGCTCCAACAGAAAAATCATACTCTCCATTTCTTGCATCCATTATCCCTGTTTTTAATAAAGATATTTGTTGAACACCAATACTAAAAAGCAACCTATCTTGTTCAGTTTTTAAGTGCCAATCGTCAATAGAACTAGATAGAGTTATTAACACTTTTTTCTCAGGTGTTTTCTTTAACGTAGTTGAAGCTGACCAAACATCTGGTTTAGTTAATTTAAGTGTTCTTTTTGAACCGACAGGTGACAGCTCTAATAAATTAAGAAACTGTAAAAGACTTTCATATCCTTCTTTGTCCGCACTCATGTGCCAACCAGGAAAGTTTTTATTTAATGGATTGTATCTCCAAATTGAAATACTGCCATTTTGCTTCCAGATATTTAGATTCATGAATTCATCTAACG
>NZ_JACGUS010000026.1:0-326 GCF_014076785.1 Colwellia sp. MB3u-55 | reverse complement strand
GAGCCATCATTCAATCGAACTATCGTATAAAAAGGCTTTAGTTGCTGCTAAAGCTTGGGCCTCACTTTACCTAAACGGGTTTTAAAAGAATAATAAAGATGGGTGTATTATCCATACAAGCCATTTAAGCAGGACTTTTAACAGTTGGTTAGGTTCCGCTTCGCTTCACATTTTAACCAACAATTAAAAGCCTCTTAATGGGGCGTTATGCGGCATTGCGAATTCGATTAAATGTAATTGTGGTAGTTGCCTTTTCTTTACCCTAGTTATTTACGCGTAATTAAATCTATTTCAGTTTTTGGTTAAATAGTTTTTCGCCAAAGCAG
>NZ_JACGUS010000025.1:0-269 GCF_014076785.1 Colwellia sp. MB3u-55 | reverse complement strand
GACAAGAAAGATTAAGCAAAGAAATTATTGATATGGCTTGGCAAGCTCAACTGAGATTGTGCCGCCGTTATTAACGACTCATGCATAAAGGTAAACATCGTAATGTAGTGGTTACGGCTATCGCCTATATTTGGGCCATTTCCTGTGAAGTTGTTCTAACACAAGTTAATCCTAAGTTACGGATAGCAAGAATGCCTGCATGAAGAAAAGTTTTGAGTTAGCGCATGGGATCAAGCATCGGGTGTGGCACAACCACCGACGGCGTTAGG
>NZ_JACGUS010000024.1:0-381 GCF_014076785.1 Colwellia sp. MB3u-55 | reverse complement strand
TTAACTTCCGATAAAGGAAATAAAAAATAAGTGGCATCCCTAAGGGGATTCGAACCCCTGTTACCGCCGTGAAAGGGCGGTGTCCTAGGCCTCTAGACGATAGGGACACTAAAACTATTGAGTAAATGAACATTGAATAAACAAGGGTCAACTACTTAGAAAAGCATCAAACAAGATTTTCATCTCGCTTTTATGATTGAAACGTTCTTCAACCAAAGGAAACAACAAGACCTAGTTTGTTATACCCTTTTTACCCATTTATTAACTTCCGATAAAGGAAATAAAAAATAAGTGGCATCCCTAAGGGGATTCGAACCCCTGTTACCGCCGTGAAAGGGCGGTGTCCTAGGCCTCTAGACGATAGGGACACTAAAACTATTG
>NZ_JACGUS010000023.1:0-357 GCF_014076785.1 Colwellia sp. MB3u-55 | reverse complement strand
AAAGCCAACTGCTCTACCAACTGAGCTAACGGCCGACATATAAACTGTGGTGTTGAGAATCATCATCAACTAATGCAAAAGTCACTAATATGCTAATTTTGCATTGTACTTGTTAAGAAAGAAGTGGTCGGCCGTGAAGGATTTGAACCTTCGAGCTAATCGGCTTAACGGTTAAAAGCCTCGGCTTTTTATTGTTTACTATCTGACTTATAAATTTGAAATTAATTATTTTAGAAGTGGTCGGCCGTGAAGGATTTGAACCTTCGACAAATTGGTTAAAAGCCAACTGCTCTACCAACTGAGCTAACGGCCGACATATAAACTGTGGTGTTGAGAATCATCATCAACTAATGCAAA
>NZ_JACGUS010000022.1:0-324 GCF_014076785.1 Colwellia sp. MB3u-55 | reverse complement strand
TAAAAAAAAGCCTGCAAATAATTGCAGGCTTATCTTATGTGGCTCCTCAACCTGGACTTGAACCAGGGACAAACGGATTAACAGTCCGTTGCTCTACCAACTGAGCTATTGAGGAATTGTTCTTTATGTAGTTGCCTTTAATAATGAAAAGCGACTAATTTTATTCGCTACTACCAATTAATTGAAGTAGTCATTCAAATAAAAAAAAGCCTGCAAATAATTGCAGGCTTATCTTATGTGGCTCCTCAACCTGGACTTGAACCAGGGACAAACGGATTAACAGTCCGTTGCTCTACCAACTGAGCTATTGAGGAATTGTTCTTT
>NZ_JACGUS010000021.1:0-923 GCF_014076785.1 Colwellia sp. MB3u-55 | reverse complement strand
TAATTAAATCTATTTCACTTTTTGGTTAAATAGTTTTTCGCCAAAGTAGGTAAGTGATAAATTCACTTTTCATTAGTGGCTCAAAATTCACGGTTTAGTGTGTCGCAATGCTGTGAGTTTTTTAAATGTGTATTTTATGTTACTAATATTTATATAAATTGTGCGGCTTGTGGTAATGTAAAAATCGCATAACAAGGCATTCAAACGGACAAAAAACAGTTGGCTGTTTTCACTTCGTTCAACATTATAGCCAACAATTTTTAGCCGCTTAATGTGGCGTTATAAAGCACACGGAGCGTGGAGTGTATATTCGAATTTTATTACTTAATGTCTTTTTCCTTTTAACAAGTTGTGCATTTGTTAATACAGAAATCTTAGACGAAGCAAGTATTTGTCTAAAACCTAATTCCAATTATCAAATTGAAATCATTAATAGAGAAACCGTTACAGGTAGCCATTACACACCCTTCGATTATGACAATAAATCGATTTCTGATCATATTTATACTTTTCAGGTTTCTACACTAAATGGGGATCTAGAATCCCATCAAGTAAAGACGTGGTTAAACTCAAGAGTTATAGTTGCTAAATCGGGAAGCTTAAGTATTACGAATAATAAGCTTACTATTAATCTTGATTTCGATGGGTTAAAGTTAAAAGGGAAAGTCTTGTTTTCTAAAGATAATATCAAGAAGTGTGCAAGTGCTTTATAACAAGCCATTCAAGCAGGACTTTTAACAGTTGGTTAGGTTCCGCTTCGCTTCACATTTTAACCAACAATTAAAAGCCTCTTAATGGGGCGTTATGCGGCATTGCGAATTCGATTAAATGTAATTGTGGTATTTGTCTTTTCTTTATCTTGGTTATTTACGTGTAATTAAATCTATTTTAGTTTGTGGTTAAATAGTTTTTTCGCCAAAGCA
>NZ_JACGUS010000020.1:0-189668 GCF_014076785.1 Colwellia sp. MB3u-55 | reverse complement strand
TATGGGGGAGGAGTGTGATGGTGGGACTGAGGATGAGAAGTGGGGAGATGGTTAAGTAGGGTATGAGGGTTTAACGTGGCGTTATGGGTACAGGTGGGGTGATGGTTAGATGTGGGGTGATGGTTGTATGTGGCGTAATGGTTACATGTGGCGTGTTGGTTACATGTGGCGTGATAGCATAAATGATGCTGCTAATATTGATGTTAACGTTTGGGTTGAAGACTAAATTAACCTTACACTTTAAACTTTAATATTTATTTAGAAATAAAATTATGGAACCAATAACTTATTGAATAACATAGTGAGGGTATTTATTAAGCTAATATTAAAATTCAGGTTTTCGCTTAAGTGTGACCTGAATTTATTACTAATTGCCTCACTATTTTTTACTACTCATCTTTACGCTAGCCAAGTTTTAGCAAACAATAACAATATTCGTTTTCAAAAATATTCCCTAAAACAAGGTTTATCTCAACAAGCTGTCTTTTCTATTCTACAAGACCGTCAAGGTTTTATGTGGTTTGCTACTCAGGAAGGTTTAAACCGTTTTGATGGTTATCAATTTCGCGTTTTTAGTCATGAAGCCAACGATAGTAATTCCTTATCTCATGACGCTATTTACACTATGTTTGAGGATCATAATGGTTTATTGTGGTTAGGTACTGATGGCGGTGGTTTAAATCGTTTTGACCCTATATCAGAGACATTTGAACATTTTAGTAAAAAATCTCATAACCTCAGTAGCGATAGAATTAATGTGATTTTTGAAGATAAAGATCACATTCTTTGGATAGGTACAGACGGTGGCGGATTAAATAGGTTTGATCCAACAACTGAAGTATTTCAATCCTTTTTACATGATACAAACAGCAAAGTAACGCTAAATCATAATAATGTTCGTTCTATTCACCAAGGCAAGCAAGGACAATTGTGGTTAGGTACAGATAAAGGCATAAATATATTTGATATTAATACACTGACTTTTACCAATTTTACATTAAAAGATAATATCTCAATAAAGCTGCATGATTACAGTATTAGAAGCTTATTCGTTGATGAACAACAAAGAGTATGGATAGGCACCTATCACAATGGTTTAATCACCATTGATCAGCAAAATAATGTTACTCAGTATAAGTCTCAAAATGAAGATAAAACAAGCGTGTGTGCTAATACCATACATGATATTTTTCAGGACAATATTGATAATATTTGGCTGGCAACCGACAATGGCCTATGTCTTTGGCAACCCGCAAGTGATAATTTTACGCAATTTCGTCACGATGTTAAAGACTTATACAGCCTAGGTGATAACCGCACAAGAACATTATATCAAGACAATGGTGGTGTACTTTGGCTTGGTACCTTTGGAGGAATAAATAAATGGAGCCCCTCTGACTTTTCTCATTACCGTCAAACCCCCAACAATAAGAATAGCCTATCGAGTAACATCATTACGGCATTTAGTGAGCGTAACAATGGTGATGTTTGGGTAGGCAGTTATGATGGCCTTAATTTATTTAATCCACAAAAAAATACTTTTACCAGATTTAAAGTTGATGAGAGCGCTGCTTCAAGTTTGAGTGACAACCGTATTATGTCTCTTCACAGCGATGCTGATGACTCGCTATGGATTGGCACCCGTGGTAAAGGCCTTGACCACTATAATCCTAAAACAAACTTATTTACTCACTACACCCACAACGAGAAAGAAATAACGAGTTTAAGTGCAAATGGCGTCACTGACATATATCAAGATAATCAAGGGGTATTATGGGTAGCAACATATACCAGTGGTTTAAACCGCTTTGAACCAGCAACAAAAACTTTCAAACACTTTCGTCATGATGTCAACGATGATAAAAGTCTCAGTACCGACCGAATTTTGTCTCTACATCAGGGTAAAAATAATACTTTATGGTTAGGAACAGAGGGTGGAGGTTTAAACCTATTTGATCCTAAAACAGAAACTGTCACTCAATATCTTCATAATAGTAAAGACCCTGATAGTTTAAGTAATAATGTTGCTTGGTCAATACTAGAAGATCCCCAAGGCGATTTATGGGTAGGTACATGGGGAGGTGGTTTGAATCGTTGGGCTGCTGCAGATCGAAAAACAGGTAAGGTGCGCTTTAAACACTATGGAAAGAAACAAGGATTACTCAGTAATGTGATTTACGGTATTGTTGCAGATGGTCAAGGTTTTATATGGCTAAGCACTAACCGTGGTTTAACTCGATTAGACCCACAAACAGAACAACTGAAACAATATGATGTTTCTCATGGCTTACAAGAGAATGAGTTTAATCATAACGCAGCAATGAATAGTCGCCATGGGCAGCTATTTTTTGGTGGTTCTAATGGCTTTAACATGTTTACTCCTGCTGAAATTAAAGAGAATAACAATCAACTGCCCGTATTGTTAACCGGTTTATTGAAAATTAATAAAAAAACCAAATTTGGAGATGCTGTAGCAGGGCTTAACAATATAATATTTGATTACAAAGACTACGTAATAGCGTTTGAATTTGCAGGTTTAGATTACACCACACCAGAAAAAAACAACTATAAATATAAATTAGAAGGCTTTGACCAAAACTGGATCGAAATAGGTAAAGTTCATCGAACTACGTTTACCAACCTCCCTGCGGGCGATTATATTTTTCGGGTAAAAGGCGCTAATAATGATGGTATTTGGAGCGAAAAATCCTTAGCACTGAATATCAAAGTGACACCTGCACCGTGGGAGTCATGGTGGGCTTATAGCTTATACATACTGTTTTTCATTATGATCTTCTTTTTCTATATTCGTGCCTATAAAACCAAATTACACCAAAAAGCTGAATATAGTCGACATTTAGAAAAACAAGTTATACTAAGAACAACTGAACTCACCACCGCTAATCATGCACTTGAAATATCCCAAAAAGCAGCACAGGCAGGAAATCGTGCCAAGGGAGCTTTTATTTCCACCATGAGCCACGAATTACGGACGCCAATGACCTCAATTTTAGGATTTGCCGAAAGCATTTTACAAGATCCTATTGAACCTGAGGAAGAGCATAGAAGGATCAATAAAATCATCAGCAATGGTAATTACTTACTGCAACTAATGAACAATGTTTTAGATATTTCTAAAATTGAAGTTAATTGTTTAGATTTAGAAAATATTGCGGTATCGCCTGTAGAAATAATGCAAGAGTTGGAAGAACTCATTGGGCAACGAGCAACTGAAAAAAAACTGAATTTAACCATTAATTACCTACTACCTATTCCTGGCGTAATCCAAAGTGATCCGACAAGATTAAAGCAAATATTACTTAATTTATGTGGTAACGCGATAAAATTTACTGAAAAAGGTGGGATCACAATAAATATTTCCGCCGATCAGCAGACTAATTTGTTATCTTTCTCTGTTGTTGATACCGGAATAGGTATACCTGAGAATAAGATAGCGTCAGTTTTTGAAGAGTTTACCCAAGTTGACTCATCTACCACTCGTAAGTTTGGTGGTACTGGTTTAGGTTTAAGTATTTCTAAGGAGTTAACCCAAGCGATGGGCGGAGAAATGCACCTCACTAGCCAGGAAGGTATTGGCAGTCAATTTTCATTTAGTATTGGTATGGGAGCGGTTCAAGTGCTGCAATGGCTGAACGA
Source organism: Colwellia sp. MB3u-55 (assembly GCF_014076785.1). Lineage (NCBI taxonomy): Bacteria > Pseudomonadati > Pseudomonadota > Gammaproteobacteria > Alteromonadales > Colwelliaceae > Colwellia > Colwellia sp. MB3u-55. Next base: position 186,011 of record NZ_JACGUS010000020.1, on the reverse strand, counting down.
ACACTCAGCTATTGATAAAATAAAACATAAGCATAATGCCAAAGAATATAAAATTCCCACGCTTACAGGGAATATTTTATTGGCTGAAGATTGGCCTGATAACCAAGAGTTGATCCGCCTGTATGTTGAACGTACTGGCGCTAAAGTGACCTTAGTAGAAAATGGTCAATTAGCGGTAGAAGTGGCACTGAGTAATGACTTTGATATGGTCTTAATGGATGTACAAATGCCAGAAGTTGATGGTATTGAAGCAACTAAAATACTACGTGCTACTGGATTTTCTAAGCCAATAATCGCATTAACAGCAAATATTTCTAATAACGATATTGAACTTTACCTAAAATCTGGTTTTAGTGGGCATTTAAAAAAACCGATAGAAATCCAGACTTTTTATCAAACCTTAGCAAACATATTACCTACCGCATCAATAGATCTTGAACCGTCAGTAGCAAAAAATATTAAGCAGGTAGAACAACAACAAGTTTTAATCAATACTTTCATTGAAGGCTTGCCAACAATATTAGCTGAAATTCAACAGATGGCAGAAGAAAAAAATTGGTTAAAACTACAAAACTTGTTACATAATTTAAAAGGTTTAGGGGGATCTTTTGGCTTTCCTGAAGTTAGTCAGCAAGCAGATATACTTTATCAATCTTTGCTAACGAAGAAATATAGCCTCATTATTATCCAATTAGATACATTACAGCAAATAACAACTAAAATAACTGATGAAATTAATTTATAATTACCTAGTAAATTCCCGTTAAGCTTTTCCACATATATTCCAAAAAAGAGGTCATATGCCTGATAGAAAATTAAACATCTTGGTTGCCGATGATGAACCTTTGATGTTGAGCCTACTGAGTGAATATTTAACAACTTATGGTAATCATAATGTGATACAAGCATGTAATGGAAAAAAAGCCTTGCAGTTATTTAATACGAATAAAAGTAATATAGATGTTACTTTTCTTGATATTGAAATGCCATATATTAATGGTTTAAAAGTGCTACAAGCCATTCATAGCATCGAACCTTCAGCTTATGTAGTAATTATTAGTGGTTTGGGCAATTTACATAATGTGAAAACAGCGATTTCCGCTGGCGTTAACGGTTTTATTGTCAAACCCTATACTTATGAAAAAGTTGCTGAAGCACTAAATAATTATCTTCATGCTTACTGTACAGAATAATAATATCATCAGTTTTACAATTTACATGAGAGCCAAGTCAGGATTAGCCATTATCAAACTCTCAACTCATATCGAACTTCAGCAGACCAGTGAATTTATCTGAAAGGCGTTTTAGATAAACTACTCATTTTTCATAGTAGACAATAATATTGATGGCTGAAAATCCAAAAAAACGACCTGGAATACGATACCAACCGATTTGACTGGAAAGGAATTCAATGAATTTTTCTTACATATTTCTGACTATGAAGTTGTTACACCTGAAGAGGAAACTGCTGAACCTATCATTACAGATATTAAGTATGGCAGTGTCATTAGGTTCATTCACGAACACACAGGAGATAAAAAAGTACAATTTAATATTTGGTGAACTTATTACGCATGGCTATAATATTGATAAATATGCATTTAAATGGTTATATTCAATTATATCCACCTCTTCCTTCATTGTTTTATCATTAATAATTTACACGAATCATATGGTAGATAAAGCCATTATTTTTAGTATCCCTTTAAAACAAATTGCATTAGTTGTTTTCTTATTATTGTTAACGTTTAACTCTTTATTTTTTGTTACTTAAACTTGGGTAAAATCCGTGCATTTGCGTATGCTAAGAGATTAATAGCTGCTTGTGACCGAATAAACTAAATAAAATGTATTGTGTCATGATGAAGTTTTTCATACCAAATCATCACATACATTTAGCACTATCGCCTTTGGGGCAGAAGATAGTTAACTTAACTGCCCGTGTACGCTATTGCTAAAAATTTTATTCATTGTTGTATGACCACTTAGTCGGATCCAATGCCACTAACTCAGGCATTTAACATAGCCTTTATTGTCTCTATAAATCTTATAAACCTAATTCCTAAAACAACCAATCATATCGGCAATTTCTTGTTTAGTTAAATTAGTATTTTCATCATCAACGAGTTCAACAATACGTTTACGGTCTTTATCAGGGATCTGGCGAGGTTTGCCAAACTTAACACCTTTTGCTCTTACTCGCTCAAGTCCTTTCTGAACTCGCTCATTGATAATGTCTTTCTCAAATTCAGCCAATGCACCTAACATGCTAAACATAAGTTTTCCGTTACTGCTTGAAGTATCAACTGCTTGATTAAGAACATTAAGAGTAGCACCTTTCGCTTCAATCATATCAACCAACTTGTGCAAGTCAGTTAATGATCTTGCAAGACGGTCTAACTTTGTAATGACAATACTATCCCCTTACCTTAAATAATCAATTGCACTATGTAACTATAGACGATCACTTTTAACGCTACTCAGTTTTTCCTTAAATATTTTCTCATAACCTTTAAGTTATTCTAGTTGATTATCTAAGTTTTGATTTTGAGTTGAACAGCGAGCATAAGCAATTTTAATACTGTACCTTTATCCCCAGGAGTTAGATTACAAACTTAAAATTAGGATAAAGGTTACACTTAATCGAGGTGATCATGCAAAAATACGGTTGGTAAAACACTGTAACCTAAACTGTAGTATTGATTACAGTGCTAGAGGTTGCCAGTTAGGAGACTAAGCAATCAATCTACCTATTCAAATAATCTGATATAATGTAAGAGTAAAAATGGTGAAACTGTTTAGGGCGCTAATGCCACATTTGAGGCATTTGTGAATAGACATCACTAGTGTAATTTCTAGACATAAAATGAGATTGAGACGTTTTATTTAATATTCACTATTGCCACAAAGCTGTCTAAATTTACGAGTAAAAACACCCCTGTTTATGTTCACTTTGATACGAAGCCAGACATTTCTTGTCTGCCAGCTAAGAAGCGCAGTTCCCAATTTCGGTCACTGGCTTTTTGGTTTTCTAAGCTGCAATATTGACCGTAAAGTGCGGATTAGAGACGTTCTAGCTAGCTTTTTTCTGATTCTATAATTAATCTATACAAGTGACAAATATCACTTAACACTCAGACCGAGGAACGCATTACACCAGCCGAAAGTTTAGGCAACGACTGTGGCGTTATCAAATCACACAAAGCATCAGCCGCCGCGGAAATTGTTGGGATAATGCCACAATGGAACGATATTTTAGAAGTTTAAAAACGCAATGGATACCTTTGATAGGGTATAAGAATTTTAATGAAGCCAAACAAGCAATCATTAATTACATCATGGATTATTACAATAAGACCCGGCCACATACGTATAACGGTGGAATAAGCCCAAATGAATCAGAAAGAAGAGATGAGTTAAGCTACAACACTGCGGCCAATATTACATGACCACTTCAGTTAAGTAAGTTTATGGGGGGAGCAATGACCTGTTACTCAAACCCATCTTTAAAAGATTTTCTTAAATCTAGAAATAAACACTAGGTTATCTTAATCATTACATAATATTTCAAGTTGATATTAATAACCTTTAACGCCAGCGTTATCACCATGTAGCTAACCGTGTAAAATTTCTTGAGCTTAAGCTGATATAAGTACAAAAAAAGCCCCTACATTACTGCAGAGGCTTTTTCTTGAATTAGTCGAGTTGACCGTATAAGCCGGGTTTTGTATCTCTTTCGAAAAAGAGTGACAATCATTCGTCTAGGCCTTAAATCGCTCTAAGGCTCAAGCAACCTACCCGGTTTCCACGCGAACCACGCTTATACTATTTAAACTTACGCTCGAACAGTCATGAAACCCTATTTGGTCTTGCTCCGGGTGGAGTTTACCCTGCAATTACTGTTACCAGCAATCCGGTGCGCTCTTACCGCACCCTTTCAGCCTTACCTGTGAAGTTCCTAAGAACAACCATCGGCGGTCTTCTCTCTGCTGCACTTGTCGTCGGCTCACGCCGCCCAGGCGTTACCTGGCACCCTGCTCATTGGAGCCCGGACTTTCCTCCCCCTCATACCTATATCTTCAGTTTACACATCTGATACAAGGATAAAGCAGCGATTGTCTGGTCAACTCGGCGCGCATTTTACCTTAATTTTTACCGATAGCCAATTGATAATATATTTAGTTACTGACCACTAATAAATAAAGCGTAAATTACTTCATTTCTAGGGCTATTTCATACAAAGCGTTCTTTTTTACTCCGTATATTTCAGCGGTGATCGCACAAGCTGTCTTTGGCTTCATTTCCGCTAACAGTAATTTCAGCGTAGCAATAGCCTTTGCTGGAATAGCGTTCGCATCAATTTTTTTACCTTCTATGATTAAAACCATTTCACCTTTCAGTTGATTTGGATCTTCTTTTAACCAAGCTAATAAGTTTTCAGCGGTATCAGAGTGAATAGTCTCAAACGTTTTTGTTAACTCACGAGAAATAACCACCTGACGTTCCCCCCCCAATACTTTGACAATATCTTCAACGGTATCAATTGCTCTACGTGGCGCATCATAGAACACCATAGTGCGTGGTTCTTCAAGCAAGTTCGCTAATGTTGCTTGCCTAGCACCGGTTTTTGAAGGTAAAAAACCTTCAAAAGAGAAACGATCTGTGGGTAAACCCGCGACAGATAGAGCAGCAATTGCTGCACAAGCACCCGGAATAGGAGAAACAGGTAAATTAAGTTGTCGGCAATGGCGAACCAAATGAAACCCAGGATCACTGATTAAGGGTGTTCCGGCATCTGAAACCAGTGCAATGCTTTTCCCTTCTTGTAAAAGTGTTGCAACATAGTCTTGACGTTGGCGTTCATTATGGTCATGTAATGATAGCGTTTTGTTTTTGATAGAATAAGCAGATAATAATCTTTGAGTATGGCGAGTATCTTCACAGGCAATAATATCCACATGAGTTAACACATCAAGTGCGCGTTGACTGATGTCGGTTAAATTTCCGATGGGTGTGGCGACGATGTAAAGCGTGCCTGATTCTACAAATACTGACGACATAATGAATACTTAAGTTGAGACTGATGAAGATGAAGTTTATTATAAAGCTAACTAATAAAGTACGGATTTATCGCTGGTGAGCCAAACTAATTTTTTGTTTTCTAAAAAAAGCACTCTTTATCGCATTACTACACTCTTTTCTGTCGCTCTACTAACAACGACATTATTGACAAGTTGCGGTACGTCCAAAAATATTGCCGACAATAAAGGCGCAATCGATTCTCGAAATCAACCATTAGAGAGTGCCAATAATAAAATAACCTCACAACAGTTGCTGTTGGCTGCGCAAACACAAGAGGTAAAAATAGCAACCGCCACACTTATTGATGCCAGTGAATTGCTGATTGGTGAGGAAAGTTATAATCAAGCACTATGGTTATCTCAGCAACTCACAGCACTAACTGACAATGCACAAGACAAGTACCGCTTAGCATTGGTAAGCGCAGATAGTTTACTTAAGCTAACTGAGGTTGAATTAGCCTTTAAGCAGCTTGAAGTTGCTAATAAAATTTCAACTGATAATAACGTTATTCATCGCGAAAACTACTACTTCTTACTGGCTGATATACAGCAGCGTAGAGCATTAGAAATTAGTGCGGTCAACGCTAAATTGCATTGGTTTTCCAGCAGTTCAAATACAGACGTTGATGATATCTATGAACTATGGCAAGCATTAAGTTTACTGTCTACTTGGCAAGTCAGCCAATTAGCAGCGCTTGACCCGCCTTATATTAAAGGTTGGCAACAACTATTAACTTACGCGCATAAATTTGGTGGTGATATTAACCGTTTTGATGCTTACTTAAGTCAGTGGCAAGGTGATTTTTCTGCGCATCCCGCACAAGCGATTATTGAAACATTAAAAATAACAGAACAAAGCCCACAAGCACTTATTGAAAATATTGCGGTTATTTTACCCCTTTCAGGTAAACAAGCGTCTGCAGGAAAAGCTGCCCAGCAAGGGATCCTAGCCGCTTATAGTAATATTCCCGATAAAAACTTAACCTTTATCGATGCTGATACACTTGATTGGACCTTATTAAATGAGCAGCTAATCGCCTTAAATAGTCATTTTATTATTGGCCCTTTGCTTAAAAATAATGTCGATAAGTTCCTTGCCCAAGGTGAAATTTTGCTACCTAGCTTATTACTTAACACGCTAAAAGTTGAGCAACGGAGCACAGAGCAATTCATTCTGTCGATGCGCCCAGAAGACGAAGCTTACCAAGCAGCAACAACATTGAGTCGTAAAAATTATCGCTCACCAGTCATACTCAGCCATCAAGATACCGCCAGTAAAAGAATTGCCCGAGCCTTTAGCAAACAATGGCAACTGATTAACGGCTATGCTCCTGAAGTTGTTTATTTCGAAAAAGGCAAAATGATGCAAGAGCAACTCAAGGCTAGCTTAGAGGTCGATAGTAGCCAAGCGCGTATCAAGGATTTAAAAATAAGAGTAAAACAGAGTATCGATTCAGAACCAAGAAATCGCCGTGATATTGATATGTTTTACTTAGTGGGTTCACCGGCACAAACAAAATTACTAAAACCGTACATTGATGTTAATACCAGCCCTTTTGCTACTATTATTCCAGTTTATGCTAGCTCTCGCAGTCATAGCAGTAAACAAGATTCAAGTAAGCATAACGATCTTCGTAACCTTATTTTTACCGAAATGCCTTGGCTGTTAAGTAGCCAACAACAAAATGCTCAATTAGCTGATTTAAGTAAAACGCTTTGGCCAAGTCGCAGTGACTCTTTACAACGCATCTTTGCCATGGGTTATGACAGCCTATATTTAGTCGACAAACTGCCCCTGATGAAACAAAAACCTTATGTTCGTCATTATGGTCAAACCGGTATATTAAAATTAAACAGTAATAACACCCTAACGCGAAGCTTATTGTGGGGTATATATCAAGATGGTGAGGTCGCTGAAATTGCCATGGACTAAGCCAGTTACGACTAAAAAAACCGGTGATATTACCGAAAGGTACGCGGGAGATTTTTTGGTGGCACAAGGCTTAATTATCGAAGAAAAAAACTTCACCTCCCGGTTAGGTGAAATTGATATAATCGTCAAAGATGCTGACACTTATGTCTTTGTCGAAGTAAAATATCGTGCTTCGATGTCGTTTGGTGGTGCTATTTCAGCAATATCAACGAAAAAACAGCAAAAAATTAGGAAAACAGCTGCAATTTATCTGCAACAATGTGGTTTAAACGAATATAATACTTCTTGTCGATTTGATGTTATTGCTTTACAAGGTAATATAAACAATCTCGATATTACCTGGCTAAAAAACGCCTTTTAGAGTCAATAAACGGAGCTAATTTCATTTATGTTAGAACGGATCAAAAGTAACTTTACCGAAAGTATCCAAACCAAAATTGCCGCCAGTGAATTACTAGCAGGACCTATTGAGCATGCTGGTATGATAATGGTGCAAAGCTTATTGGCTGGTAATAAAATACTTGCCTGTGGTAACGGCGGTTCAGCGGGTGATGCACAGCACTTTTCAGCGGAGTTATTAAACCGCTATGAAACTGAACGACCACCTTTACCGGCAATAGCCTTAACGACCGACACTTCGACGATTACTTCTATCGGGAATGATTATTCCTTCGATGAAATATTTTCTAAACAAGTGCGAGCATTAGGTAATAATGGGGATGTTTTACTCGCTATTTCTACCAGTGGTAATTCTCGTAATGTCATAAAAGCGATAGAAGCAGCAGTATCTCGCGATATTCCTATTATCGCATTAACCGGCGGTGATGGCGGCGATATTGCAGGTTTACTGGGCGAAAACGATGTAGAAATACGGGTACCTTCTTCACGTACAGCTAGAATTCAAGAAGTACATTTAGTGGTAATACATTGCTTATGCGATATTATTGACACAACTTTATTTCCTCAAGATGCCAATTAATATGATGCGAAAAAAATTATTAATAACCCTAGCAAGTATTTTATTTTTGCAAGGGTGCGTTGCTGCTGCTGTTGTTACTATTGTCGGAGGAGCATCTGCTGCTACCGATGAGCGTAGTATTGGTACACAGTTGGACGACCAAAAAATTGAATTTGAGGCGAATGCTAAGCTTGGCAAACATCAAGCCCTCGCAGACAACACTAATATTCAAGTGATCAGTGTTAACGGTAGTGTCTTAGTTATCGGGCAAGTGCCCAATACCTATTTACGCGATCTGGCGATAAAGTCGATTAATGAAGTTAAACAAGTTGTTCAGCTACATAATCAAATTCGTATCAGTAATACCACTTCTATTACGACCAGAAGTAACGATGTTTGGTTAACGTCTAAGGTTAAAGCGGCTCTTTTTGGCAGTGACAACATCGATGCGACTAATATTAAAGTAGTTACTGAAAATGGCGAAGTCTTTTTAATGGGCTTAATAACACAAGCGCAAGCTAATGAAGCCGTAGAGATAGCCCGTAATGTAAGCGGCGTCAATCGTGTATTCAAAATATTTGAATACATTTAACGATAAGTTACTTACCATAGCGCTCATAAAAAAAGCTTCTCAAGTTAATACTTGTGAAGCTTTTTTATTATTAACCGCTTGCCATAATGACGACTGAAATAAATTTAAAACAATTTCAGCATAACAGCTAATATACCAACAACAGTTATTGTGCTTGTAGTAATTACTTGATCACTTTTAAGCTAGGCTTACCTTTCGCTGAGCCCTTTTCAGACTTGGTTTTTGAAGTGCTGCTCTTATCTGAAGAGACACTAGATAAACCTACTGGCTTTACTGGACTTATTTCTTTATCAAGTTCTGGTTCAGGGTGTTCAATCACAAGCGATGTCCCCGCACCATTTTCTTTTGCATAAATAGCACTAATAGCACCGTAAGGCACGACAAGTTGTTCAAGCTTACCGCCAAAACGTGCGCTTACTTCAATGGCATAATCAGCAAGAGAAATAGAACCAACGGCTGACATTGAAACGTTGAGCACAATTTGCCCATCAGTCACATAAGCTGTTGGAACTAACACACCATAGACACTCGTATCTACAGCAATATATGGTGTGAGGTCGTTATCAGAAATCCACTGATAAAAAGCTCTCACTATATAAGGCTTGTTAGAGGTCATCTCTGGAGATATCAAGGCTAAAACATACCTAAACGTATTTCACGTTCTTCTTCAGTTAACGATGCTTGAAATGACTCACGTTCAAATAACTTCAGCATGTAACCTTTAAATTCTTTAGAGCCTTCACCGTCAAGTTCAATACCTAAAGCAGGTAAACGCCATAATAGTGGTGCTAAGTAACAGTCAACTAAACTGAATTCTTCACTCATAAAGTAAGGCGCTTCATTTAAAATTGGCGCTACACTTAACAAACTTTCTTTAAGTTCTTGACGAGCTTTGCTTGCAGCGTCTGCTGGGCCACTCATAATTATTTTTGCTAGACTGTACCAATCTTGTTCTACGCGATGCATCATCAAACGGCTACGACCACGTGATACCGGATAAACTGGCATTAATGGTGGATGAGGAAAACGCTCATCTAAGTATTCAATAATAATTGATGCTTCGTATAATGCTAATTCACGATCAATTAACGTCGGTACTGTGCCATAGGGATTTAAGTCGAGTAAATCTTCTGGTAAGTTAGCCAAATCAACTAAGTGGATATCAACGCCAACACCTTTTTCAGCGAGTACGATGCGTGTTTGATGACTATACATATCATCAGCATGAGAATATAAATTCATCACTGAACGCTTGTTTGCTGCTACGGCCATAATGCCTCCAAAAATCTGTAATAAAAAACTAACAAAGGGGGCCAAAGCCCCCCATAAATAAAACGCTGTACATTAACAATAATTGTTAGTGTACGTCCTTCCAATATTCAACTTTAAGTAAGTAAGCAAAAATAAGGAAAATAAATAAGAAACCTATTACCCAATATCCCATAGCTTCACGCTTAAGCTTACTTGGCTCACCGGTGTACTCTAAGAAATTGGCTAAATCACGAGCAAAGGCATCGTACTCTTCAACGGTCATAGAACCACCCGTTGCTTCACTGAGATTACCATTTTCGTCCATCGTACGAACACCTTGTAACCCCTGTAAAACATGCGGCATACCCGCATTTTTTAATACGGTGTTATTAACGCCAAAGGGACGTTCAGGATCAACGTAGAAAGAACGCAAGTAAGTATAAATATAATCAGGCCCTGGTTTTAAACGCGCCATTAGCGTTAAATCAGGTGGTGTATTACCAAACCATTTAGCCGCATCTTTTGCTGGCATAGTATTAGTAATATGATCACCGACTTTTTCACCCGTATACATATAATTAGCAATACCATCGGCTTCACTAATACCTAAATCCTCAAAAGTACGATTGTATCTTTGGTACTGTAACTGGTGACAACCTAAACAATAATTAATGTAAGATTGAAAACCACGTTTAAGTGACTCTTTGTCACTTAAATCATTACCCGCTTTGTCTAAATGAACACCACTGCTAGCAGCAAGTGTGAGCATAGGCACAAGCGCAAAAATTCCAAAAATAAAAGCTCTAATAAATTTATTCATTATCCTGAAACCCTCTCTGGAACGGGCTTAGTTTTTTCGTTCTTACTATATACCCATAAGGCAAGAAAGAAACCAAAATAACCAAACGTAGCGATAGTACCAATTAAGTTGTAGATCGGTGTTGATGGCAACGTACCTAAAATACCCAAAGCAATGAAACAAATAACAAATTGCGATAAGTTAACCGTATGAGCCGTACAACGGAACTTAATAGATTTCACTGTACCACGGTCAAACCAAGGTAATAAGAATAAAACAATGATCGCAGAAAACATACCAACTGCCCCTAATAACTTATCAGGGATTACACGTAAAATGGTATAAAAAGGTCCAAAATACCAAACCGGTGCAATATGCTCTGGTGTTTTCAAACCATTTGCAGGTTCAAAATTTGGCGCTTCCATAAAATAGCCACCGCCTTCAGGGTTAAAAAACATTACCCAAGAGAAAATGATTAAGAAGATAACAATCGCCACTAAATCTTTAACTGTATAATAGGGGTGGAACGGGATCGCATCGACGATATCGTATTTTTTAGTATATTGCTCATGGAAAGTAAATTTACTGTGCTCTTCTAATGGCACACTGCCTTTAGGTTTTTTAATATTTGTGCCTTCAGGGTTGTTCGAACCCACTTCATGAAGTGCAAGAATATGTAAGAAAACTAATACAACTAAAACCAATGGCATTGCAATAACGTGTAAAGCAAAGAAACGGTTTAAGGTAGCACCTGATATAACGTAATCACCGCGTATCCAGAGTGTTAAGTCATCACCTATAATTGGAATAGCACCAAACAGAGAAATAATAACCTGCGCGCCCCAATAAGACATATTACCCCAAGGTAATAAGTAACCCATGAAAGCTTCAGCCATAAGCACTAAAAAGATCAACATACCGAAGATCCAAAGTAATTCACGAGGCTTTTGGTATGAACCGTACATCATGCCACGGAACATATGCATATAAACAACAACAAAAAACGCTGACGCGCCTGTAGAATGCATATAGCGAAGTAACCAGCCGTAATCAACATCACGCATGATGTATTCTACAGAAGCGAACGCACCTTCACCTGATGGTTCATAACTCATTGTTAACCAAACACCCGTTAACAATTGATTGACGAGTACGACACTCGCTAAAACACCAAATACATACCAAAAATTAAAGTTTTTAGGTGCAGGATATTGACCAGCATGCTTGTTTACCGCGTCGGTTAACGGTAAACGTTTATTAATCCACACCATTAAATTAGATAACATTATGCTTCTCCTGTATTAACACCAATTAATAAGGTGTCTGCTGTTGGGAATGAATGCTCAGGAACCACCAAATTTGTTGGTGCAGGAACGCTTTGAAAAACACGTCCAGCCATATCGAATTTAGAGCCGTGACAAGGGCAAAAGAAACCGTCTTTTACACCCTCAACAAACTCCTCAAAATCGCCTTGGTGGTGAGTAGGAGCACAACCCAAATGAGTACAAACGCCTAGAGCAACCATAAACTCAGGCTTAATTGAACGATATGCATTAGTTGCATAAGTAGGTTGTTGGGGCTCTTCTGAACCAGGGTCTTTCAATTGATCGTCATGCGCCGCTAAAGTTGATAATATTTCTTCAGTTCTTCGGACCACATAAACAGGTTTTCCTCGCCATTCAGCGCGAATTAATTGACCTGGTTCTATTTTACTAACATTGACTTCAACCGGAGCACCTGCAGCTTTCGCTCTAGCACTAGGGTTCCAAGAACCAATGAAAGGCACAGCCAAACCGACAACACCAACACCACCTACTACCGAAGTAGCAGCAGTTAAAAAGCGTCGACGGCCGTTATTCACGGGCGCATTGCTCATTTAAAATCTCCAAATAACATTGTTTCAAACAAATTCGAATTATTATTCTCACAGCTTCAGCGAGTTGCGAGAGAAAATACTTTCCAATTGTTCGCCAAAACTTGTGACAAAAATTTTTCTGATAATAAAGAAATAAGCACTTTTTTACAAGTAAAAATAAGCAAAACATCGGTTATATATCTTTATTTCACTGACTTTATCACTTTAGACACACAACTAAATACGAAAGATTATTATTCAAAAAAAACGCACAAAAAAATAGTTTCTCTTTCACTATCTGATAAATTATTTTAATACTTATATAGCTAAGTGTAATGGCTAACCAACAAAAAAGTGTTCAGTAAACAGCTTAATAGTAGAACTATTTTCACCCATATTATTTTTATTGCTGTTCATTGAAAGTTTACCATTTTATTGGAGCTCGCACTGTATTATTTATTATCGCCTAAGGTTATTTTAATGATAAAAAGCCCGCGATTTTACCTTTACTGCGGATGTTGATTTTTCTAAATAACAGATATAAAAAAACCGACATAAAGTCGGTTTTTTGAAAACGTATAAGGTAAATATTAACGTTTTGAAAATTGTGGCTTTTTACGAGCCTTGTGTAAACCAACTTTCTTACGTTCAACTTTACGAGCATCACGAGTTACGAAACCAGCTACACGTAGAGAACCACGTAAAGTTTCATCGAACTCCATTAATGCACGAGTAATACCGTGACGAATTGCGCCAGCTTGACCAGAAATACCACCACCAACAACAGTGATGTTAAAGTCAAACTTTTCTAACATTTCAACTAATTCTAATGGTTGACGAACAACCATACGAGCCGTTTCACGACCAAAGTATACAGAAATGTCACGCTTGTTAATTGTAATTGCACCGTTACCAGCTTTCATGAACACACGAGCAGTTGAGCTCTTGCGACGACCAGTACCGTAATATTGATTATCAGCCATTGCTTAAAGCTCCAAAAGTTGTGGTTGTTGTGCAGTATGCTTATGTTCAGTGCCCGCGTAAACTTTAAGCTTACGGAACATTTCACGACCTAAAGGACCTTTAGGTAACATACCTTTAACTGCGAATTCTAAAACACGCTCTGGAGCTTTTTCAATTAGCTTTTCAAAACTAATTTGCTTAAGACCGCCTGGGAATTCTGTATGCGAGTAGTAAATTTTACCCTTCGCTTTATTACCAGTTACTTTCACTTTCTCAGCGTTAATAACAACGATATAATCGCCAGTATCTACGTGAGGAGTATATTCTGCTTTATGCTTGCCGCGTAAACGGGTTGCAATTTCAGTAGCGATACGTCCTAAAGTCTTATCTTCGGCGTCCACTAAGAACCATTCGCGTTGTACGCTTTCTGGTTTTGCTACAAAAGTTTTCATTAAAAAACCCAATATTTATTATGTTACTTTAAATGATAAATGCTAAGAATTAGCATCACCGGTTAAAAAGACCACGCTCTACCCCTTCGAGTATCGAGTCCATCGCCACTACTTTTCACAAAAGTCAAAAACAGTAGGCATTTGTAACGCAGGGAGCGCGGATTATACAGAAGTTATCTGCTAAGATCACCTATAAATCACAATCAATTGCACTTTTTTTAAACTTTTATCACGAATACAATCGCTAGCTAATAATGAATCACATTTTGAATCGCTGTAATTTAAGCAAATAGCGCAATTGTCTAAGGAGGCTACCGATTTTTGATAACATTTTACACTTTGGCTTGCTGTGGTTGGAAAAGCTAATACCTCACTTCCCTCTTTAACTTTTATTGTTTCGCACTTTTTTCAATGTAGGCTTGCTGGTGGTTATCTTTTTCACTTGTTGGAAACTTAGCTAATGCCTTAAATGTGTTTCAATTTTTTCACTTTATTTATGGTCTATATTACCTATAAAAATAAATGACAAATCCAAAGCTCTACATACTGAATCAAGTTAAATAAAAAACACAACATATAGTTTACTCGCGTAATAATTCTAAAAATTGGCATAAAAAAATGCCGATCGCTAAATCGGCATTTTTATAATTATCTTTAAGTAGAGCCTACTATCTCACTAAGGTAAGTGCTTACTTGCTAAATAATCATGTGACTGCATTTCTTGTAAACGACTTAAACAACGGTTGAACTCAAATTCCAGTCCACCGTGGCTGTATAAATTTTCCATTTCGACTTCAGCGGAAATAATTAATTTTACATTACGCTCATAAAATTCATCAACCAAGGCAATAAATCGACGCGCCGCATCTTCACGATCAACACTCATTTGTTTGACATTGGCTAATAATACCGTGTGATACAAACGACTTATCTCCATATAGTCAGTTTGACTACGTGCGGATTCACACAACACCGAAAAATCAAAGTGTACAATACCGTCGGACTCTTCAATCGCCGATAATGAGCGATTATTTATTTTAACTTCAACATCTTTTTTACCTGGTTTGACCGACAATTGAATAAAATATTGCGCCAGGTTTTCGCTTGCCTCGGCATCAAGTGGAGCATGGTAAATCTCGGCTTGCTCTAGGGTTCGCAAACGGTAATCAATACCGCTATCGACATTTACTACATCACAATGTTTATTGATGAGTTTAATAGCTGGTAAAAAACGTTCACGTTGCAAACCATTACGGTACAAACCGTCAGGTATAATATTTGACGTTGCCACTAAAGTAACATTATGTGCAAATAATTCTTCAAACAAAGCGCCAAGAATCATTGCATCGGTAATGTCGGAAACAAAAAATTCATCAAAACAAATAATGCAGGTTTCATCAGCAAAACGTTTGGCAATTATTTTCAATGGGTCAGCTTGCCCTGTTAATGTTTTTAATTCTTGATGAACACGGTGCATAAAGCGATGAAAGTGAACACGCATTTTATTATCAAAAGGCAAACAATCATAAAAGGTATCAACTAAATAAGTTTTCCCTCGACCAACGCCCCCCCAAAAATAAAGTCCTTGTATGGTTTTAGTTTCAGATGAAGCAACAATGCGCTTCCAGCGATGAAGCACTTTCTTAAACCCTTCAACGGGTAAGGGTTTATTTTGAAGATCTTCATAGAGCCTCTGTAAGTTTTTTACCGCATTTTCCTGCGCATCGTCATGTAAAAAATCATCACGGGTTAAATCTTCATTATACTTATCTAGAGGTGAAAGCTTGATCATTTATTGGCCACTTATATTTTTTTTCACAAAGTCTTTACAGGACTAATGGAATATTTTCTTGAAATTAACAAATTCGCAATCATATTGATTAGGTAAGCGCGAACAGAAGCGCTATTATACAAAATAAGTTCCCATATTTTTACTAATTTTATTGAATATAACGAGGGTTTGACACTATGGATATAGTTTTAGCAATTTTTCTTTTATTAGTTGGTGCGGCAATAGGTTTTGTTGCTAGTCGTTTTTTATCTGCATCAGTCCAAGACAATCAAAAACTTAGTGCACGCGTTAGTAATAGTGAAGACGCTTTAGCACAATATAAACTCGATGTTGCAGAACATTTAGATGACTCAACAATACTGTTGGACAAAATGAATAGCACTTGCCAAACAGCAATGTTGCAAATGGAAAAAAGTACGCAATTATTAAAGCAAGCAACACCTTTAGACGTTGATGGCATGCCTTTTTTCTCAAAAGAAACACAAGAACAACTTGCACAAACGGTCTCATTACGTCATAACAGAGCCGAACGTAAGAGTGAAGAAACAAGCACTGAACCACCACTTGACTATTCAGGCCAAGCGAGTGGACTTTTTGTCGACAAGAAACAAAGTGTTACAAATGTAGGCTAATGTTCTTTGGAACTAACGCACACAGCAGAGGTCTTTAGTTGAGTATAAAATTACATTAATCATTTATGTTTATAAGAAGGTTGTCTCTTTTATGAAAAAACTGTCTGTTTTAGCAACAAATATTCTTCTTTCTAGCTCTATTGCCTTGGCAAGTTTGCCCGTTCAAGCCAATTTACCTTTTTCCGTTAGTGGTCAACAGTTGCCAAGTCTAGCGCCGATGCTAGAAAAGGTCACTCCGGGTGTCGTGCTAATTTCGGTTACCGGTACCCACGAAGATAAATCTACAGTACCAGATGCCTTAAAGTTTTTCTTTGGTAATCCTCAACAAAACCAATCAAGAAAGCGTGAATTTCGAGGTTTAGGCTCAGGGGTCATTATTGATGCTGCACAAGGCTACATAGTCACTAATAATCATGTCATCAGTGAAGCTGATGAAATTCAAATAACGTTAAAAGACGGTCGTCAAATCACCGCAAAAAAAATTGGCTCTGATGCCAGTAGTGATATCGCTTTACTACAAATAGACGCTGAAGATTTAATTGAAGTAAAGTTAGCTGACTCAGATAACATACGGGTTGGAGATTTTGCTGTTGCCATTGGTAGCCCTTTTGGTTTAGGTCAAACCGTCACATCAGGTATTATAAGTGCTTTAGGACGTAGCGGATTAAATGCACAGAATTACGAAGACTTTATTCAAACTGATGCAGCCATTAACAGTGGTAATTCGGGTGGCGCACTCATTAACTTACACGGTAAACTTGTTGGCATTAATACGGCGATATTAGGCCCTAATGGTGGCAATGTGGGTATTGGCTTTGCCATACCCAGTAATATGGTCGATAACATTGTTAAACAATTAATTGAGTTTGGCGAAGTTCGCCGCGGTGTCCTTGGCGTGTTAGGCCGAAGTGTGAATGGTGAAATCGCCAAGGCGCTAGAACTCGAGTCAAGCCAAGGTGGCTTTATCGAGCAAGTCATTGCTGATTCTGCTGCTGCCGATGCCGGTATTGAGTCTGGTGATGTTATTACCAAAGTGAACGGAAAAGTGGTGAAAACGTTTGCCGCCATTCGAGGAAAGATTGGCTCGATCGGTGCAGGCAAGTCTGTTGAATTAACGGTCATCAAAAAAGACGGTTCAGAAAAGACTTATGACGTTACGCTTAAAAAACAAGAAACAGCAAAAGTAGAGGCCGCAAGCATCCACAGAATGTTAGATGGGGCTGAACTTCAAAATAGTACGAATGATCAAGGTATTGATATTAAGTCAGTGGAAGAAGAAAGTCCCGCCGCCGCTATTGGCTTACAAAAAGGTGACGTGATCAGTGGAATAAACCGCACACGTATCAAGTCTATAGGTGAACTACGCAGCTATTTAAATGATAACAAAGGGGTTTTTGCTCTCAATATTGTCAGAGGTAATAGCACATTGTTCTTAATGATCCGCTAATACCACAGGGGTGATATTAGACTTATCTAAAGGCTCTTTATGAGCCTTTTTTATTTTTCAAACTATAAGATTAAAGCAGACCTATGCTATGCTAGCGATATTAAACACTCATCATAAAAATTAATTTTGAACATAATAAACCTAATAAAATACATTGTTCGTCCAGCCAGTTATGGCGTGATGATAGCTGTTACTCTACTTCTGTTAGTACCAGAGTTACGGAACAACACTTTACAAGTACTGCAAAACAATCAACCACAACAACAACCATTATCTTATGCAAGAGCAGTAAGTACTGCCAGTCCTGCTGTTGTTAACATCTATTCAGAAGATATAAGCACTAGCCCTGTCTATGGTGCAAAAGCAAGAAGGTCTACCCGCTTAGGTTCTGGCGTTATCATGGATTCTAACGGCTATATATTAACCAATTTTCACGTCGTACAAAATGCTGATTTAATAAATGTTGATCTGCAAAATGGCCAACGTTTTTCAGCAGAACTTATTGGTTATGATACTTATACTGATTTAGCCGTCCTTAAAGTAGACACGGCTAACCTACCGGTTATTCCACAGAGAGCTGATTTACAATCACTTGCTGGTGATGTGGTATTAGCGATAGGTAATCCACTGAATTTAGGACAAACAGTGACTCAGGGCGTAATTAGTGCCACAGGTCGTAGCGGTTTAAGTGTCATTAATTATTTAGAATTATTACAAATGGACGCGGCCATCAATGATGGTAATTCCGGCGGTGCGCTTATTAATACTAATGGCGAGCTGGTAGGTATTAATTCAAGAAAGTTCATTGATACAGAAAGGAATATTCAGGGAATATTTTTCGCCGTTCCTTATTCACTCGCCCATAAAGTGATGCGAAAAATAATTGCTAATGGTCGGGTAATACGTGGCTACTTAGGCGTAAGTATTAACTCGCTACCAAACAACTTTAAAGGTTTTACTATTGCTGGCGTTGAAAAGAACAGCCCTGCCTTTAGAGCTGGCTTGCAACCGGGTGATATCGTTTATCAGATTAATAATGTCGCCATTAGTTCATTTATACAAGCACAAGATATAGTGGCAGAAACTCAACCTGGCAGCGTATTACCTTTTAAATTAATACGAAAGAAACAGTTAATAGAAATATCTGTCACTATTTCTGAAAAGACAAAAGATTAACCCGTAATAAAATGATAATACCAAATATATTTTATTTCTTGCGCCAAAAGTTAACAAACATTTGGCACTGTTGATAAACAGTTTGCCTAGCTCGTTCAGCTCAGTTCAACAAGACAGTGATTAAATTATAACGCCATGGGTGTTTTATTTCTTGCGCCAAAAGTTAACAAACATTTGTCGCTGTTGATAAACAGTTTGCCTAGCTGGTTCAGTTCAGTTCAACAAGACAATGATTAAATTATAACGCCATGGGTGTTTTGTTTCTTGCGCCAAAAGTTAACAAACACTTGGCGCTGTTGATAAAGAGTTTGCCTAGCTCGTTCAGTTCAGTTCAGTTCAGTAAGACAGTATTGATTACGGCCATTGTTTTTCGCCTGATAGAGTAAACTGTCCGCTTTTTGCATAACATTAGCGACAACAACAGACTGAGATGACTTAACCACCACAGCACCAACACTGACTGTTAATTGTGGCGACACACTAGAATACTGATGTTTAATTTTTTTATCTTTAATCGCTTGAGCAATATTACTGAGCATAATTTCGGCGCTCGCTTCATCACAATCAGGTAAGATAATAACAAATTCTTCACCACCATAGCGTGCGATAAAGTCTCGTGGTCGTACACAGACCTCACGAAGCGCCTGTCCGACTTGCCTTAAAGCAACATCGCCAGCGCCATGACCGTAACCATCATTATATTGTTTAAAGTAATCGATATCGAGAATTGCCACGAGTAGATTGGTATGCTCATATTTATTTGCTGCAACTTCATCTTTTAAAACAATATCCATCTTGCGCCGGTTATTAACCCCAGTTAAGGCGTCAATATGAGCAATTTCATCTAACATTTTACGTTGACGAATTAATTCTAAATGCATCATCACGCGAGCAATAACAATGTTAGGTTTAAAGGGCTTATATATATAATCACAGCCGCCTAAATTAAAACCACGCTCTTCATCATCATCATTAGCTAAACCTGTGATAAAAATAACCGAGATATTCATTGTCTTAGGGTCATTTTTCAAATAATCGATGACCTCAAAACCAGAAATATCAGGCATAACCACATCTAATAAAATAAGATCAGGAAGATGTTTTATAGCAAGTTCTCTGGCTTGTTTACCATTTTTCGCAAAAATAATTTTTGCTTGTTCCTGCAACAACTCTTTTAGCATTTTACGGTTTGCTTTATCGTCATCAACAATTAAAATGATTTGCTCTAAAGTTTTCATTTTCCGCTATCAACTTTTTCTTTTAAAACAGATAATAATCAAGCTAAACTTGACCCACTCATACTCACTTGCCCTTGAGCCGACTAATAGACAAGTTTATTCCTTAATGCTTCGATAAGGCTTAATGCGCTAGCGTATTCGATATCTTCAACTAATTCGACAATATTATCAACAAGTTCAACGAGGTCACTTCCTCGGGTATATTCGATTAACTGCGGTAATAAGTCTTCGACTTCTGCATCTTCTTTTTTAAGTAAGTCGACAATAGAATTTAACAGTACGAGAAGTAACCCTTTGTTAATGAACATTTTAGGCTCATCAGTTAATAACCTATCTGTATTACTATTAGTCAAGGTCGCTAAGGCTGATAATATCATCTGGTGTTCTGTTATTAGTTGTCTGATGAGTGATAAACAGTTCTCAGGTTGCTCTTTTATTTTCCCTTCCAGCTCTGCTGATAACTCAGCTAAACAGAAGGCACCAATATAAGCAGCATTAGATTTCAAAGAATGAATCATTCGATATAGACTTTCAACATCTTTATCTTGGTAAGCTTGCTCCATTTTTTGAGGGATTTTTAGGGTACTTTTATGAAAGTCGACAACGAGTTTTTGATAAATGTGCTGTCTGCCACCCATCGCCAGCAAGGCTTTCTTACTGTTTAAACAGCTCAGTTGTGCAATGCGATTCATTAATGTTTTTTCAGAGTTATCCGAGATTAACTCAGTAACATCAAGATTTTGCTCTTTAATATCGACAGATTTGTTTACCACGGCATTAATTTTATCACTTAAGTATTTTGCCATTAAACTAAATAACGCATTAGGGTCAATCGGTTTAGTGAAATATTCATTCATACCGGCTGCCAAACATTTATTGAGCTCATCTGGCATCGCGTGAGCTGTCATAGCAATAATAGGCAGTTTTTTAAATTGGGCTTGTTTTCTAATTTCTTGTGTAGCTGTTACCCCATCCATTTCAGGCATTTGAATGTCCATCAAAACCAAGTCATAACTTTTATTGGCTAATTTTTCTAGGGCGACAAGGCCATTCTCTGCAACATCAACATTCGCTTGGGTATCTTCTAAAAACCCTAAGACGACCTGTTGGTTTAACTCATTATCTTCAACTAATAATATGTCGGTTGTTGAAAAATCCATTAAACTTGCATTTTTTATACTGTAAAAGTCTTCATCTGGGGAGATTTTTAATACGTCCATTATCGCCTCTAATAGCAAGCTGGCATTAACAGGTTTCTCTAAGAAGCCATCAATACCTGATGAATGTGCTAACGGCATGGCATCACTTTTATCAAATGCCGTCACCATTAACACTGCTCGAACGTTATATTGATTTTTATCATCTTGTATCGCTTTAGCAAAAGAAATACCGTCCATTTTGGGCATACGCCAATCAGTAATAACCACATCATAAGATTTATTATTACTTTTTGCCGTTGCTAACAATGCTAATGCTGTTTCTGCGCTAGCTACTGCGGTAATTTGACAATGAAACTCTTGTAACAACTCAGTGATAACATTCAAGCAAAGCTCATTGTCATCCACCACTAATATATTAAGCCCTTTAATAGCGTTAATATTTATCAGCTCATTGCCCGGTAAATCGCTTTTTTCACAGACAATATTAAAGCTAAATTTACTACCTTCTCCTAACGTACTTTCAACCCAAATCTCACCCCCCATTAAACCACTTAACTCTTTACAAATAGATAAGCCTAAACCAGTGCCACCAAATTTTCGGGTAATTGAACTGTCGGCTTGGGTGAACGACTGAAAGAGGTTATTCATTGTTGATTGTTCGAGACCAATACCGGTGTCACTCACACTAAATTCAAGCGTTAGCTGATTACGGTCATCAGCCATTAATGACTGTTTAGCCAGAGCGACTTCAATAAGGATATGTCCTTGTTCGGTAAACTTAATGGCATTACTCACTAAGTTCACTAAAATTTGTTGCAAGCGCACCGGATCAGACTTGATATGCTTTGGCACATCGCTATGTACTTTAACAATAAGCTCTAAATCTTTAGCATGAGCACGCAACGCACAAATATTATTGGTTTTATTAATTAAGCCCCCCATATTCATTGTTATCGACTCTACTGACATTTTACCGGCTTCAATTTTGGAGAAGTCTAGAATATCGTTAATTAGTCCTAAAAGCGCTTGAGAAGCGTCTTGAGTTTTGCTAATTAAGTCTTTTTGATGGGGATTTAAATCAGTTTTCAGGGTTAAATAACCTAAACCAATAATAGCATTCATCGGTGTGCGAATTTCATGACTCATTTTTGCCAAAAACTCACCTTTTGCTTGCATCGCATATTCGAGTTCAACGGTACGCTCAGCAACTTTCGTTTCTAAACTTCGGTTAATATCGAGCAAGGTTAAATGCGTTTCAACACGCGATAATAGTTCGTGTTTTGAAATGGGTTTAGTTAAATAATCATTACCGCCAGCAGAAAAACTTTCAACTAAGTCAACGACTTGGTTTTTAGCCGTTAAAAAGATCACTGGTAATTCATTCACTGAATATTTTTCTCGAAGTTTTCGACAGACTTCATAACCTGAAACTTTTGGCATCATAATATCAAGTAAAATTAAATCAAACGGACGTTCCCCCGCCAACAAGCCTTCACTCGCTTGTTCAATAAGCGCTAAAGCTTGTTCACCACCGTGGGCTTGAAAAAGCTGATAATCCAGTGACAATAAATAGTTATTTAACACTTGACGGTTAATCGGATCATCATCAACGATTAATACTCGAAAATCATTATTCTCCTTATTGGTCGTATTATCTTTTGGTGATAAAATATCAACAGGAAAGTAGTCAATAGTGTCATCTATGGCCTGTAATCGTGATAACTGTTGCTTAGTTTGCTCATGGTTTACATCCCCCACGGCGATAAGTTCACTTAATTCACTATCACTTATATCGTAAATCGGAAGCGTGAAACTAAATATGCTGCCTTTATTCTGTGTCGAGATTACCGTTATAGTACCGCCATGTAACTCAACAAGCTGTTTAGAAACCGCTAAGCCTAAACCTGTGCCACTTGCAGAACGTGTCTCGTTACCAGTAACTTGTTCAAATGATTTAAAAATAGTCGCCAAATTTTCTGCTGCAATACCAATCCCAGTATCACTAATATCAATACAAACAAATTGCTGTTCATCAGTATGGCTATTGCCCACTAATTGCGCAGAAATAGTCACGGTACCTGATGGGGTAAACTTAATGGCATTGCCGACTAAATTAAAAAGAATTTGCTGCAAACGGTCCTCATCAGCTTTGACCGCAGGGAAATCTTTAGCAATATTATTAATTAGTTCAATGTCTTTTGTTTTCAATGTAGCTCGAGATAAAGTAAAGACCACATCAACCATACTGTTAATATCAATTGCAGAGGTGTATATTTGTAAGCCATGATTTTTTAATTTCGAAAAATCTAAGATATCATTCACTAAGTTTGATAACCGTCGACCACTCGCCACCACCATAGACAAGTCATGATTCGCTTTTTCTGGCAACTGCCCAGCAACACCGTCAATTAATGACTCTGCTAAGCCAATAATACCGTTTAAAGGAGTGCGCAACTCATGAGAAGTATTCGCTAGAAATTCATCTTTTAATTTATCAACACGCGTTAAGCGAATATTAATAGCCTGTTCTTTTAAGCGTTGATAATTCAAACGATAAATAAAAGCGACTAATAAGCCAACACCGATAATAAAATAAAGGCTGAACGCCCACCAAGATAGCCAGGGTGCAGGTAATACGGTAACGTTTAACGACTTTCCTTGTTCGTTCCAATAACCGTCGCCGTTACTGGCTTTTACTCGAAAGACATAATCGCCTGCCGGTACATTGGTGTAAGTAGCACGGCGGTTTTTTGCATCGGTATAAACCCATTTCTCATCAAAACCATCAAGTGTGTAAGCATATTTATTACTCATCGGCTCAGAAAAGTGGAGAGCTGAAAATTCAAAAGTGATCAGTTTTTCAAGGTGAGTTAACGTTAGTTGTGTTAATTCATTGATGACAGCATCAAGCATAAATGGCTGTTCAGTTTTATTACTACTTTCTTCATATGAGCCTACTTTAACCGTTTCATTATGTACCAAAAAATTGGTTAGGACGATATTTGGTAACCTGGTGTCGTCTTTAATATCTTGTGGATAAAAATGGTTATAACCATTGACGCCACCAAAGAAAAACTCACCCGATTTACTTTTGTAATATGAAAGCGTGGCAAACTCCTTTGATTGAAGTCCATCAGTAACATCATAGTTTTTAAAGGTTTCTGTTTCTGGATTAAAGCGTGACAAGCCATTGGTTGTACTCAACCATAAGTGACCTTGTTCATCTTCTAAGATGCCATAAATAGTAGTACTGGCAAGACCATCTTTTTCTTTATAATGGATGAACTTTTCTGTTAATGGGTCAAATTTATTTAAACCATTTGAAGTCCCCAACCATAAAATACCGTCGCTCGTTTGATGGATTGCATCAACAAATTGATTACTAAGGGTATTGTCATTTTTTGGGTCATGCTGAAAGTGCGTAAAAGTCTTCGTTTTAGGGTCAAACTTATTCAGGCCACTAAACATGGTGCCGAGCCAAAGAAAGCCTTTATCGTCTTTATGTATCGCCCATATATTATTACCTGACAAAGAATTTATATTGTTAGGATCGTGCATAAAGCGAGTAAACTTTTTAGTGCGCGTATCAAATTTATTGAGACCACCGCCCCAAGTACCTATCCATAAAGTATGCTCATCCTCTTCAAAAATAAATAATATATTATTATGACTAATACTGTTTGGATCATCAGGGTTATGCATAAAGCGGGTAAAAACTTTTGTTTCAACATCAAAAAGATTTAAACCACCACCAACAGTACCCAGCCAAACACCTTGTTTTTCGTCATTGATTAACCAAGTAACCGTATTCGCTCCTATGCTATTATTATTGGCCGGATCGTGTAAATATTGATGATATTGGCCAGTCGTTTTGTCATATTCATTTAACCCTGATTGATACGTTGAAATTAATAATTTATCGGTAGAGTGTTCCAAAAAATGAAAAAAAGCACCGCCTTGTAAGTGATTTTTTTTTGTTACATCTTGTACTTTATGGTTAAATTGTTCTCTAGATACGTCATATTTATCAATACCATTGATATATGTACCTATCCATAAGTTATTGGCATTATCATTAATAATGGCCCTGATATCATTGTCGATTAGGCTATCAGGTTTTTTCTTGTCTGATTGCAGATGCTCAATACTTTTGCTGATGAGGTTATAACGATAAATCCCCTTATTCCTAGTCGTTATCCATAAGTCATTATTATTCCGTAGTAAAAATGAGGTAATATAGCTACTAGCAAGTTGATTAATTAATGTTTTGTGCTCACTAAGCAAACCGTTTTTCTTGTGGTATAAATACAAACCATTTTCAGTGCCCAACCATAATGTATTATCGTCATATTCTAAAAGGCTGGTGATACTTTGCTCTTTAAGATCTACTTTCACAGCGTTCAGCGTCTTAGCTTTCACATCAAAAAAACTAAGTCCACCTTGCGTACCCAGCCATAAATCATTGTTGCTATCTTCTAGAATAGCTAGAATATTGTTACGTAAGGCATTATTTTCTTCACTCTGGTGGGAGAATAGAGTAAAGCTTTCCCCATTAAATTTATTTAATCCATTTTTGGTGCCAACCCATACGCTACCAAACTTATCAGCAGTCAATGTTTGAACCATATTGTTACTCAAACTATTATTTTGCTTGTTGTCATGTAGAAATGTAGTAAATGACTCCGTACTTTTATTAAACCTATTTAAGCCGCTTACTGTTCCAAACCATAAATTTTCATTGCTGTCTTGGGTAATCGACAACACATTATTATTAGATAAACTATCAAATTTATCGCTATTGCTGCGGTACACTGTAAATTGATAACCGTCAAAGCGATTAAGACCATCAGTAGTTCCAGCCCAAATAAAACCTTGTTTATCGTGATATAGAGCTTGTACTGATGCTTGTGATAACCCTTGGTCACGAGAGAAGTGATCAAAACTATACTGCGAGTTTTCTGCATAGCTGTGTAGCGACGTAGCACATAATATGATGAGGGAAAATAATTGAATTAAGCCGCGCATTTGTTTCTTCTTTTTATAAATAATGATTCAAGTAAGCTGGTATGTAGCTTAAATATAAAGTGTGACATCAACAAGTTATAATTAAAATTATCACTTGACAAGAAATTCAATTAATTACTATGCTATCGCAACTTTATTTCAATGTACTGGTATAAAGTAAGGTAAATAATACCTCTAATTTAAGGATAAAAATATGTCTAATAATAAAAGTAACGTAGATCAACTTCATGACGCTGGAGTTGTCAACAAAGCAGAGCTAAGTGATGAACACCTAAAAGCGATCGATAGTTTATCAAAAGAAGAAGTTGCGCAATTAGAATCTATTCATAAAAGTGCGAACAAAGGCAATGATAAGCCTGTTGGCGTTATTGTTTAATGGAAAAAAAGAATACGTTAATGCATTACCAACGTTTAAATACAAACCTTTTGTTAATGAAAATACGAGCAGGTGCTGTAAATAGTACCTTTACTCAACTTGCTTGTTACCCTGATGTTTGCATAGAACAAGCCATCGTAAATTATAAAATATCAACGACATCTACAGAATTGATGAAAGAAGTTATTCGTTGCGCTGAATTACGTCCTAAAGACCCTATATCAAAACCCCTTATTGCTTACATGGAAAAACATATTCCTGAAGAGCTTAATCATGACGAGTGGTGCTTAGAAGATCTAGAAGTACTTGGGGTACCCAGAGAGTCTGTTATCAATAAAATACCTTCAACCAATTTAGCCGCCTTAATTGGTTCACAATATTACTGGATCCGCCATGCTGACCCGATTGCCTTTATGGGATACTTGGCCTGTTTAGAGGTGAACCACCCTACCGTTGAATATGTTGAAACATTAATTGAAACTTCAGGCCTACCGGCAGCAGGCTTTAATAGTTTAATGCATCATGCCAAAGTTGATCTACATCATAAGCAAGACATTATAGACACAATAAACGCTTTACCATTAACGCAAGAGCAATATAAATTGATGGAACTCAGTGCTTTTCAGACTTATCGCTATGTCGCTTTAGTGATGGAAGATGTTTGTCGGGTAGCACCTGTTCAACAATAAACGAGTACTTAATATCACGATTCGTTATTATTCTTTTGATATCCACTCACCCGATGACAACCGCCTTTACTGCTTTGTCTAAATTCAAATACCCTGAAGGATAATCTTTTACATCGGGTAACTTCGGCGTTTGCCCTTTTAATGCAAGTGCTAAATAACAGTGACTCAATGAGAGCAACAATTTGTTTTTTATCAGTATTGCTAATGCTTTATTCACGTTGATGTCATCATTAGGGAGTGCTAACGCGGCTAACTTACTGATTAAGCGACTTTTTGATACTGGCTCTTCACATAATCTGTAAATACATGCTGTTAAACCTGATAATTGATGGGTAACGTTAGTGGCCACTTTACGGGTGTCAATAACAACAATGTTTTCGCCTTGGTCGCTCATATAAAGTAAAGGTACTGAGCTACCACTCCATTGCTGTGACCATAGCGTAACTTGCTCTTGTAGTAACTTATGGCCCGCTATATTGTGAACATTACCAACCGTTAAACTAAAAATAGCTTTATCTTTTGTTGATTTTTCATCAAAAAAATAGGCGATATTAGCAAGTTCATTTTCTGTTAAAGGATAAATATACTGATAACTTTGTAATGGTTCAAGCGTTAAACCGTACTTTTCAGGGGCTTTAAAGTAAGGGCTAAAGCGCGGATAGCGTATTTTAATCAGCTCATGATAAGGTGGTTGTAAGTGCATAATAAGCGGCAGTATTTCTGCCATTTCATCATACCAATGGTCTTTTTCGTTTGGCGCTCCGCATAACAAATTCCATGAAACTCTCACACCAAAATTTAAGCTCCATTTAAGTGCAGAAACATTTTGAATACCGGTAGCACCTTTAGCAACGAGCTTTAAAAAATCGTCGTGCAAACTTTCAAAGCCAGGTTGTATCCATTTAACCCCAGCATCTGCAAGTTGAGCGACATGCTCTTTTTTCAGGTTAGACTTTGTTTCATAAAAGATATTATATTTTTGCTCCTTACTTAATGCAGGTAGCACTGTTTTCATGTATTCCATCGGTAAAATATTATCGACAATTTCTAATTTATTAATGTTGTATTTTTGATGAAGCTCCTCAAATTCAGCTAATACTGCTGACGAAGACTTTGAACGATGCGTCATGCTAACACCGTTTAAGCCACAAAAAGTGCAATGCTTTTTGGCTCCCCACCAGCATCCTCTCGAGGTTTCAGCTAACAAACCCGGATGAATACTTGCCGTTAAACCTAAATTATTTAACGTACTAAAATAGCTGTCGTAAATGGGGGTAGCCACCTGAGCCATATCTTCAATATAGCCACGTGGTGGCTTAGTAGACACCTTGCTTTGTGAGAGTAGTAAGTCATTATTTTGTTGGCAAATAAAACCATATGGTAAGTTATGCGTGCCAATAAATTCATTACGCATCAGCTTATCAATGAACTTACCGATAACATCGTCACATTCACCTGAAAAAACGTAATCAACCCACGGAAAAGACTCACTAATGGTTTGACCCATAATACTTTCACAGTTCGCTCCTCCCATCATTGTTACTACATTGCTATTTTTTTCTTTGATCATGCGTAGTAACGCCAAAGAGGCACAATTTTGTTGAAAGGTAGAAGTACAGGCAACGACTTTGGGTGAGTTTGCTAGGATGCGATCAGCTAACTCAGCAATATATTGTTCAGCTTTATTCCTAGTGGATAAAAGTTGCTGTTTTATGGTGTCGGTCAAATCAGTAAATAGCCCAAAGAAACCGTCGTCATCAGGTTTTTTTTCTGGAAAAGCACCACGAGAAAATGTCCATTCGCCAATGAGATGTTCAAAAAAAGAGTTGTCTATTTGATCATAAAGTTCAAGGCCAATTTTTGTCGAGAATTCAACATTGCCATATATTGTTTCTACTTGGTGACCATATTTATTAATATAATTTTCAATGAGCCCCAGTGCTAGAGAAGGCCGAGTAATTGAAGAATACGGCATATTGATCAAGTAGATAGTTGAAAGCATGAAAGAGACAGGTCTGATTAAATTTAATTGATCGATATATTAACAACTAAAATTATTTTTCGCTTCCTTTAATCTCTTTGGTATAAAGGACAAAGTTCATACACTCTTATCGACCTAACAAAGCAAATATTGTATCTTTAGTCATTGTTATTGTTTATAAAATTGAAAAAGACATGGAAGCCTTGCATAAAAGAACCATACAACCTGATATCAATGATCATCGTGATCACCAATTTTGTCTGCATCACGGTGACAAATCGCCCCAGTACAACCATATAACTTGCCCAGTTAGATTAAAAGAGCAAATGGCTGAAGATATTCTCCCTAGGGTAGATTTACGCAAAAGTCTTACCTCAGAAATAATTAACCAAGGCTTACTTAATTCATGCTCAGCCTGTGCTATTGCCGTAGCGGCTGAACTTTATTTAGTCAAAGATAATCAGCCTTTTATTAACGAGAACATCAGTAATATCGATGCTTCACAAATGTTCATTTACTACAATGAACGGGTAATAGAAGATAAAGTTGATTTAAATGCCCCCGTTTTTATTCGTAACGGAATTAAATTACTGTTTAAAAACGGTATTTGTTCAGAAATCTCTTGGTCTTATCCTGAAACAACATTACCCAAAAGCATTAAAGATATTATTAGAACAGGCAGCGTTGCAGAAATTGCAGCAGCGATAGCAAAAGCACTAAAAGACAATGAAACCGAGTTACATGCTGCTATTTCACAAAGCCCCTCTGTGCAGGCACTCACACAAGCAAAAAAACATATCATCACCCGTTATTGCAAATTAACCCTAGATAACGGTTTACTCGACCTAAAATTATCTTTGTCGAAAGGCTTTCCCGTTATTTTTAGCATGATGGTGCCGAGAAGTTTTTACTTAACACCGGCGAGTGGTATTTTTACTATGCCAGCCCAAAATGAAGTTATGCTCGGTGGTCATGCCTTACTAGCCGTTGGATATAATGATGCGGCACAGCACTTTATTGTAATAAATTCATGGGGTAAAGAATTTGGTGACCAAGGCTATTGCTATATACCTTATGATTTTTTTATTGGTAAATATAACACCAATCAAATAAGTCAGGCTGAAGAGTCACAAGATAACACCTTTAGCTTTTGGTGTTTGACTCATGACTAATTACTGAGTAACAGGTTATGAGACACAGGGGTGACCATTTAATGGCATTAATCTCAGGTAGAGAAACTTAGCTATATAAACTTAGATACGTTGGCCTAACCATCAATCAATACCGTTAATATTTGCGGATTATTGTGCAATGTTCGATGTACAGGACAACGGTCAGCTATTTCAATTAATTGTTTTTTTTCATTATCACTTAACAGCCCAAACAACTGAACTTTGTGGAGTAATGATTCTATCTTTTGATCATGCTCTGACGCTTTGTCTACATCATTTAAATAATGACGCTCGTGGGATAAAGAAACTTCATCGTGCTGAAGCGATATTTTTTTATGGTCGGCGTACATACGAATGGACATTGCCGTGCAAGTGCCTAAAGCAGCAAGTAAATATTCATAGGGATCTGGACCTGAATTCTTCCCACCTGACTGAGTCAATTCATCTGCATACCAGTGATCAATCAATTTAATTAAATTAAATTAAATCATAGTGAGACTTATGTAAAAACTTATCATTATAAAATTGTACTTGTCGCTCAAATATTAATTCTTTTAAATCATAAGCTTACTTGCGCCACCCTGTGCTAATGCAAATAGCCCTAAACTCATATCCCAAGCCTATCGGTGATTATTCAGGGTGATTAAATGCACTCTAAGACTAACAGGCTTATCTTTATAATGTTCAGACACTGCCAGTAACGTTGGCCAGGTAGTGCGAGAATGTGGGCATTGAATATCAATAAAAGCATCAAGAGTAATGAGTGCCGCTGCATCACCGAGAAGGAAGCCGCTCGGGCAATGAGAAATAGGTATCGTCATTACAAATATTTCCCTGTATGACTTATCATTGATGATTATAGTTAAATAAATTACCTATGAGACTGTTGAAACTTTGCCATTGAATAACTGTTTTTCAACGAGTCGGTCTAACGCAAAACGCCCACCATTAAAGATAACAACCAATGCGAGTAATACTCCCCATAATACATGTTCAGCATAAGCAACTGGCGCAATATCTTCTAAACTTATCACAGCAACAATATTAACAAAAAACAAACCTAAAGCAGAAAATCGACTCGCTAATCCAGCCATTAATAACAAAGGTAAAATAATTTCTGCACCGGTACCTAAATAAGCGGCTAATTCAAACGGTAATACAGGTACTTGATATTCATATTCAAATAACATCAGTGTACTCTCCCAATCTCTGAGCTTTGTTAATCCCGAGGCGAAAAAGGCCCAAGCAACATAAAAACGCGCAGCTAACAATGCGACGGGTTCTAACATACTAATTTTACTGGCAACATTACGATAAAAAAGGCTGGTTTGTAAAAATAGATTTTGTAAAGTATCCATGGTTATTTCTCTTTAAAATAATAAATTAAGTTACATTCAATAGCACTAATAAGCCATTGTTCAAATGAAAATTCGTTGTCATGATTAACCGCATTAAGGGCTTGTTCTAATGATTTACCAGCCAGTAAGTCATTGATAAAACGACCTTCATTTATAGTTAATGTTGTTACTTTGGGCTGATATTCGGGACGGTAAACCATCACAAATTGTTCTAAAGGCTTTACTGATAGTGCTTGCTTTGCATTATTCATTGCCATTTTTCGTTGCTGTTCATCTTCATGATGGTGTGCATAAAAAATATCTTCTAATGGAAATGCTGTTTTCAACACGCGCACATTCTGATTAAATTCAATAAAAATATGCTTAGGTTCACTTTCACCAAGCACTTGCAATGACGTTTGTACCAAGGTCTGATCACGACCATTTAATGCACAATGAATGTGCCAATCTAGAGTGGAACAATCAGAAATATAAGGATAAATCATAGCTATTTTTGTTGTTTCTAAAAAGTGAGAAAAATTTTCTCCCCATAGAGCCCAGTCGCCTTGGTCTGGTGGCGATTTCCTTAAAAATTGATAAACTAGGTCTTCGCCAATATCACTATCTAACAATTCAAATACTGTTGGAAAACTAATCGTTAATGCTCGTTGAGCGTTAGCCAGTAAATTTCGTCGATAAATGTTAATACCTTTAGCATCAAAACCACATTGTTCTAAAACGGTTGAACCTTCATGCCAAATAACGTCTAGCAATATTTGCTGAAGACTTTTATTGAGCTCATTTTTACCTGGTTCATTAATGCATAGTTCAGTTTCAGATTGTTCACTCATGTGCTCTTTCTCACTAATACCGCATCGGCAATATCACGCGCTTTTTTAGCTTCAGCAACCAGTACTGACCACTCGGGCAAGTCGCTATCCCATTCAATAAGTGTCGGCAGTGCCCCAAAACGGGTTAGCGCTTTTTTATAGCCTAACCAAACTTCATCAGAAACAGGGCAAGCATGATCATCAATGGTCAACTCTCCCACCAAAGGTATGCTACAACCGGCTAAGTGAATTTGTGCCACACTCGCCACGGGTAATTCATTAATATAATCAGTGATAGATTGCTGAATATCGCTGTTATCAAAGTTCACACTATTAACGGCAATGTTATTAATATCTAACAATATTTTTGCCCCCGTACGTTGATAGAGCTGCGCTAAAAATTCAGCCTCTGAAAGATGGCTTTCATCAAACTTTATATAAGCAGAAACATTTTCAATAATAAGTTCCCGCCCTAAAAAATCTTGTACTTTTTCAACTTGTTCACACATCGTGGCTAACGTCTGCTGAGTATGTGCAATCGGTAACAGATCACCACTGTGAATAACTTGCCCTTGTTGCTGTCCCCAAGTAAAACAGGCATGTTCAGACATAAGAAATGGGTCAATATTTTCCGCTAATATTTTCAAACGATCCAAGTAATGCTGCGGAATATTCTGTACAGAGCCAAGCCCCATTGACGTTGAATGCAAACTGACTGGGTATTTTTCTCTAACTTGTTTAAGTACAGATAACGCAGCTCCGCCTTGGCCAAAAAAGTTCTCCGAATGTACTTCAATAAAATCAACCTGTTTGGGCTGAGTTAATATGTCGGTAAAATGAGGGTGCCTTAGACCAACGCCTATCATTACATTACTGTTTAATACCGACATACTCATTATTTAAGCGCCTTTCGTTGCTTTATAAAGCTTTTTAGCATCTGCTTTTGAGAGTCCGCCAAGTGTTGAGCAAGTGCCTTTTGTTACTAGCTTCCATTCACCTTTATCATTATCTACTTTTGACTGACCGGCACATGAATGGGTACCTGCTAAATTTGCACAATCGTTTTGTGCCGCTTTTGCTACGCCATAACATTTTTCTTTCTTATCTGCTGCTTCTGCTGGTGCAACAATACCTGTCGAAATTACTGCAGCTAGTGCTGCACTTACTAATAATTTATTATTCATGATTTATCCTATTATTGTTTAAATGAGCAACTAGGTTTGTTGCTCTAACCATTGTATTAATTCTTGTGGTGGTAACCCACCTACACGTTGTTCAATAATGACACTATTTTTCACCAACATCAGCGTTGGTACACTACGTATACCATAATCAGCAGCTACACTTGCCATACTATCGACATCAATTTTAATCGTGTTAAATCTATTCTTCATCAGGTCAGAGGCTTCTTCAACGATGGGATCCATTGTTTTACATGGCCCGCACCATGAAGCAGTAAAATATAACAGTGAATATTGATGCTGAGATAATAGATCATCAATTGAGTCACCTAATGCTAGTTTTTTAATCATCAATCCTTACCTAATGGGTGAGTATTAGTCGTAAATCTTTTCAATTTGCGCTTCTGTTAACCCTTTAATATCGGTCCAATTAGTCTGAGCTGTTTCAATGTAACCCGGAATATCTGTTACCCATTTTTTTTGTACGTCTTTATTGAGGTTTAAATATAATTTGTCACCACGGATATGCCAGGCCATAGGATCTGTATCAAACTTTTTATTCATCGTAACGCCAAAGGCACAGAAACCACCGTACTGTGGTGCATATTTACTGGGCTCAGATTTAAAAAGATCACGGTTATCTGCCGTAGAAAACTGATAAATAGCGCCGTTGTAAGCTGCTGTGAATTGATCTGAGCCTTTCGTTGGTGAGCCTTTAGTAAAATAAGATACGGTATCATAGCCTTTAATCGCTAAATCATTACCATTGGCATTTACTTCAATATTCGCCGCAAAACTTAAACTGCTAACTAATAATGCAGAAGTTGCGAAAGTAGATTTTATCAATGTTGAAATTTTCATTTTGTTGCTCCAGTATTTAATTTTACTGTGTCATGTTCAAGGTTTGTTTATTAATAAGGATGTTTCCTTGATTGATAATATAGGCCTTTCAATTGCCTAAAAGGAATGAGATAGTCCTAACTTTGAACCCAATCGTCCAGAATAGGCATAAAGAGAGATAAAATGGATCAACTTTCAGTCATCTTGCAACGCTTTTCGATGAATACTGAGGTTTTCTTTGCCGGAAATTTATGTGGTATTAGTCATTTTAATCGCGAGCAAAATCAGGGACACCTGCACTTACTTCGCAGTGGAGAGTTAACGCTGATTGATGAGCGAGGTAAACCTCAATTAATTAATGAACCGACCGTGTTATTTTTCCCAACACCTCATGCTCATCGTATTATTGGTAGTGAGCACAATCCCCCTGAATTAGTTTGCGCTAACATCATCTATAACGAAGGCTCCTCTAACCCCATAGCTAATGCTCTGCCTGCGAGAATGCTCTTTACACTTGGCGAAGACGAAAAACTGAAAAAAACTGCAGATTGGTTATTCGAAGAAGCATTTCACGAACGATGTGGACGACTTCCTATGATTAATTCGTTAACCAATACCTTTCTTATTCATGTACTTCGCCATGTACTCGATAATAATATTATGCAGCATGGATTACTCGCAGGATTGGCCCACCCTCAAGTCTCGAGGGTATTATTAGCTATTCATAATACGCCACAGCAACAGTGGAGCTTAGAAGAAATGTCTGAGCTTGCAATGATGTCCCGTTCAAAATTTGCAGATATTTTTAAATGTACTGTTGGTCAAAGTCCAGGAGATTATTTAATTAATTGGCGTATTGTTGTGGCTAAAGGCTTACTAAAACAAGATAAATCTGTGGCATTAGTGGCTAATGCCGTTGGTTATGAAAATGGCTCGGCATTAGCACGGGTATTTAGAAAAAAACTGGGAATATCCCCAAAGCAGTGGCTTGAACAAACACGCTAACTTAATTTGACTATGTGACAGGACTTATTTTTTGGGCAACCAAAATTTGCTGCTATTAACGAGAGAAAGATGATGGAGTGTAAGTGAAGTTTATTGTGTTTTAATAACAAAATACTTTAGCGCTACTAATGAAGTTATCTTTAATAATAAAACCAGCTATTGAAAAATAGATTATAAATAATAATTTATGCAATACTGATGTTGTTTTTATTTAACCGCCAAACCGTAAACTAAAAAACATTACAATTTTTATTTGCTTAAACATTTAGCTTCAATATGATCTATTGATGAGAAGATAGCGGTATATGCAGGGAAATTTTTGGTGAAAGAACATTTAGTCAATAAAAGTAAGGTTAGACGACTAACAAACGCTGATTTTGGTCAATTATCCACGGGTGAATCGACACAACTTTTTACCCTACAAAACAACCTTGGTACTCGGATCAGTATTACTAACTTTGGCGGCATAATTACCGCCATTAACACGCAAGATAACAAGGGTATGATTGCTGATATCGTTTTAGGTTACGATAACATTGAAAGCTACGAACACGACCCTTATTATCTAGGCGCCGTGATCGGTCGCTACGCTGGTAGAATTGAGCAAGGGACTTTCAGTATTGCTGATGAAACTTTTCAGCTGGCCTTAAATGCTCCTGACAGCCAACTTCATGGAGGAAAAAAAGCCCTTAACAAGCAATTATGGCAGGCCAATAAATTTCAAAATAACAGCTCGGCAAGTGTAGCGCTCACTTATACTAGCCCTGATGGCGAAGAAGGTTTTCCCGGCACCGTT
Organism: Colwellia sp. MB3u-55; assembly: GCF_014076785.1. Classification (NCBI taxonomy): domain Bacteria; kingdom Pseudomonadati; phylum Pseudomonadota; class Gammaproteobacteria; order Alteromonadales; family Colwelliaceae; genus Colwellia; species Colwellia sp. MB3u-55. Next base: position 149,450 of record NZ_JACGUS010000020.1, on the reverse strand, counting down.
AACTTCAAAGTAATTTATACTTTAGATGACGATAACCAATTCACCCTTGAGTATTTTGCCAGTACCGATAAAGCCACCTTAGTTAATTTAACGCAACACAGTTATTTTAATTTAGCGGGACATAACAGTGGTAATATTTTAGATCATCAAGTTTATATTAATGCTGACCATTTTTTACCTATGTGTGAACGTGTCTATCCGACAGGTGAAAAAAGACCGGTTGCTGGAACGGTTCATGATTTTACCAACGCTACAGACTTACGTACTTTGGGCGATGAAATAAACGGTGAAGATGAACAAATAAAAATTGGCTTGGGTTATGACAATTATTGGCTTTTAAATAAAGAATCTTTAGCGGGGGAAGTGCTTGCAGCACAAGCTGTCGAAAAATACTCTGGGCGTTGCCTAAGTATTTATTCAGACCAACCTAGCTTAATTTTATATACCGCCAATTATATTGACGGTAGCCAAGTAGGTAAAGACCACTGCCGATACCAGTCACGCGCTGCACTTTGTTTAGAAACCCAACGCGCTAATAGCTTGCACAAAGGTTGCTCTATCGACAATGTGCTATTGACCCCTGAAGCAGATTTTTATAGTAAGACTCGCTGGGTTTTTTCTTGTCTTTAGCGTCAAAAGGATAAGCATAGGCATAGAAAGAAGCTTTAATCCTTTCTATGCCTGCTAGCTTATTTAATAATAAACATAATCAAAGCGCCAGCCATTGCACCAAAGATCGCAGCAAAAAATACTTGCTTATTTTGACCACTCCCCTTTTCTCCTCCACCGACAAGATCTACTTCAAGCGCTTCAACAACAATGATATTGCTTTGTGCTGTTTCAAAAACTGACGATAGACCAAGTACCGTATCTTGGGAGGCATTCCCGTAACGCTCTACTCGTTGAACCGTTCGTAAACTAATAGCGCAGGCATCGGCTAAATGTTGTTGTGTCCAACCTTTGGCCGTACGTAACTCTTTTATTTTTTTAGCGTTAACGTCCATATTATTTACCAAACAACATAAAGAAGACTTTTGCCAATAAAAATCCCAACAGCCCTCCCGCTAAGAAACAATATGGGATGTACCACCAGAGCTTATCTTTACTGAGTTGGCGACTTTTCTTTAAGGCTTTTTTTATGGTTTTTACATGGACATCATTTTTTATCAAGGTACAGTGAGTTTCACCGGTAAACATATTAACAACATGTAATTCAACTTCATAAGAGTCTGCACCAATAGAAAAATGATGAATTGATTTACGTCTAAACGACCATTTTCCAGAGACCAATACATCATCAACATAAAGTCGCTCTTTGCCATTAACCGCTGAGCAATTTAAGTAAACAGTATGGTCACCCTCAATAAAGCTATAGTTGAAACCTTCGCGAAAACTTATCGTACCTTCCAAATCTTGTTCAGCTGTTATCGTATTCGGCGGTATATTTTTTTCTGTGCTTTTCTTTGTCGTGTTTTCTATATTATTTTCCATAATGTTGCCTTAGTTAGTCTTATTTGTGTGAGGCCAGTAAAACTTTTTTCAGTAATAAAGTCTGCGTCATTGAGGTGACAGTACCCCTAAATGTCATATGACAACATCAGTGTCACAGAAACTAACGTATTGAAAATATTAAACAACACAAAATAAAAGAGGGCAACATAATTGTTGCCCTCTTTTATGCTAAGTCAACCTAGTTAACTATACATCTAATAAATCTTTAATTTGTTGGGTGATTTCATCGATTCTATTAATATCTATCGGGGCAATAAAGATAGTATCATCGCCAGCTAATGTGCCTAAAATTCCGGCGGGTTCACCTAAACTGTCTAGCATTCTCGAAATCAATGGCGCACCACCAATACCGGTTTTCAAAATTATTTGCATATTATTATGCTTAACACTGACCACAACCGACTGAATAGATTGCTTTGATTTAGGTACTGCAAGCTCATCAGGTAAAATATAAACAACTTCAGTATTGGCGTTACGCATTTTAACTGCGCCAAGTTTTGACAACAAACGAGATATTTTCGCTTGTGACATGTTTTTAAAACCTTGCTTATCTAAAGCTTCAGCGAGCTGACTTTGTGAACCGTAGCATTGATCTTTTAATAAGGATTTAAATGCTAAAACTAATTCTGCTTCATTTTTTTTACGGCTAGAAATCATATCTTCGCTGGTACAGTAGTTATATTATTTTTTATTTTAAGCGATTAACACTATATTCACCTAGACAAATTTATAAAAACTAGTGTTAACTTGGTATTTTCACTAAAGAAATAACACCTAAGGATATAACGCCACATGAATCAAGCCTTAGCCCAAAACAAAAAAAAGTAAAAACTGGGCAATAAACAGCTGAATTTAATAACTTTTACGATAGTGCTTCGCGAGGGTATACCCTTCTTTTATTCGATTAGTATCCGGGTTTACCCTTCGTTACTTTTGATTTACTGCTGATACGCTAAGCAGCAATTTTACTTTACTTGATAGTCATACATATTTACTTGCTTACAATTTTTAAACATTTTTCAAACGCATATGTCTGACAAAACTTGCTTACATTTGTTAACATTTAGTTATATAAAAAATAATAAGAATTTATCGAAGAATCATGAACAATTATCTTTCAATGACCCATCGCTTAATAGGCTGCAAATAATGTTGAGTAAAAACTTAATAAGAAGTACCTATCAACTGTTGTTTTTATTACTGACATTTATATCAGTACCCGCTTTATCTGCTGATCCACAACATGAAAATGAAACTACGGTATTTGATAAAACATTCAGCTGGCAAGCTATGGGTGGGATCTCAGGTATTTACCAACAGAGTCAATTAATGGGGGTTGAGCCATCAGAATTTGAAGATTACCTTAATATTTCACTGTTACTTGATGTTTATTACAAAGGTTTTTTTATCCAATCAAATCATCGTCGCTCTGATGCTGTCACGCTAGGAGGTGAAATAGGCTACGAACTCATTGTTGAAGACAATTGGGAACTCGATATTATCACCAAAACTTATGTACAGGGTTATCAGCCTAAAGAATTAATAAAAAATAGCGACTCTGGTATCTCCACCTTACTCGGTTTACAAGAAAGAGACTCGGGTGAAGGGTTAGGCTTTCGTTATTCCCACTTTTATGACGATGCTATTTTATCGGTCGATGTCGCCGCACTTATCACCGATGGCTGGGTGGCTGATATCTTTTATAGCAAGTTGCTTCCCTATAGAAATTGGGACATTTATCTTGGCGCAGGTCTTACCCACTATTCATCACAAGTGACTTATTACTTTGTCGGTGTTAATAAAAATGAAGTTTCAGATATGCGTTCTTTTTATAAACCCGGTAGCAGTTATAAAGCACAATTAGAAGTATTTGCTCGCTACCCTATCTCTCAAAAGTGGTCGTTTAATGGTGGTGTAACTCAAAGTTATTATTCTGCTTCTTATAATGACAGCCCTCTAATTGGCCAGCAACACTTAACACAAGTGATGTTAGGGGTACTTTATGTCTTTTAAATTTAGCAAAGGACTTGCTAAAAAGTGGTTATTACTAAGCTGTTTATTCGCAGGGTCGACGTCTAGTGTCGCCGCAGAAATAACACAGGAGAAACAAGTTCAGCTAGTCGAAAAATCGCCAGAAAATCACGTGAGCTTTTCAGCACAACCTGCGAACTGTATTGCTTTGCGATATGGCAGAACCTGTTACGCTAACGTAAAAATAAACTGGTCTAGCGATATTAAGCAAGATTATTGTCTGTTGATTAAACCAGAAAAAACAGCACGAACAGTTCAGCAAAACATAAAATGCTGGAAAAGTAGCAATGGCAACGAAATTATTTTTAATTTTGAATCAAATAATAAAATTGAATTCCAGCTGATGTCCTCTAAAGACAAGCAAGTTATTGCAGAAACCGCAGTAGAAGTAAGCTGGGTGCACGAAGCAACCCCAAGAAAACGTCGCTGGCGTATATTTTAATGCTAACGTCAGATGTAATAAGGATAAAAAAATGACCAGTCGAATCTTATTAGTAGAAGATGATTTAACCTTAGCTGATTGGGTTTGTGAGTATCTTCGCGAACAAAATTTTATTGTTGATCATGTCGCTCGTGGTGACTTAGTCATGGCCGCCATGGCAAAATTTCAACCACAATTGGTATTGCTCGATATTATGTTACCTGGTTTGAATGGTATTGAAGTATGCCGATTGATTCGCCAAGAAAGTCAGTTACCGATAATAATGCTTACCGCTAGAGCGGATGAGTTTGATGAAGTTATAGGCTTAGAGGCCGGCGCTAATGACTATGTAATAAAACCTGTTCGTCCACGTGCCCTACTAGCGAGAATAACGGGTGCGCTTAAGCATAGCGCGCCAACCGAATCATCTACGCAAATAATAACCTTCGGTTCACTCATTATTAATGGTGAAGCTAAGCGAGTCACCTATAAAAATGAAGAGGTGGAATTATCGACCAGTTTATTTGCCTTTTTAACTTTTCTTGCTAGCCATGCTGGCGAAGTTGTTGACAGAGACACCGTATTTAAAGCGTTAAAAAGTCGCGAATATGACGGACAAGATCGCCGTTTTGATGTGATGCTTTCAACACTACGGAAAATATTTAAAGACGATCCACAAAAACCACAAAAATTTAAAACTGTTTGGGGTAAAGGCTATTTATTTGTGGCCGATGCGTGGGCTGAATAAAAAATGAAACGCTTGTATATCAGTATGGTAGTTGCCGTGTTGGGGGCATTATTCATTATAAGTTGGGGACTAGATAAACTGGTCGCAAAACAAGGTAATGAACATGAAAATACAGAGTTAGTGGTTTACCAGAAACTCATTGATGGTTTTGAGCAACAGTTATCAAGCATAAAAGCTGATGAATTATTGGAAAAAACCAATCAATTAGCAAAGAACTTTCAAGTCAATGTTTCACTTGAAAGTACCGATAACATTGCTCTGCCACCCTCTTTACTGGCACAACTCTCACAATCAGGTGGTTTATTACTCGCTTCTCAAGATGATGCTTATTTATTAAGAAAGATATCCTTGTATCCACAAACGCTGATACATTTACAATTACCACCGATGGTGCCAGAAAATGAACAAGAAAATCTACTTTTCACCTTGATCCTCTATCTAGGCATTTGTGGTATTTTACTGCTCTGGCTGTTGCCATTAACTCGTCGCCTTTATTTACTGACATTTGCCGCTGCTAAAATTGGCGCTGGCGATCTATCAATACGTGTTCCTTATAACCGTTTATCTTATATAAATACCTTAGAAAGCAGCTTTAATAATATGGCGGCGCGCATAGAGAAATTGGTTGCTGACAATAAAATTCTTGCCCGCAGTATTTCTCATGATATTCGCACACCTATGTCATGCCTGCGATTTGGCGTTGAAGCAGCATTAGACTGTGATGATTTAAACAAAAAAAATAACTATCTTTTACGTATGGAAAACGAATTGACCCGCATGGAAGATATGACAACTGCTTTTCTTGACTATGCGGGTATGGAACGACAGAGCTTTCATTTAAATACCGAATTAATTGATGTCAATAACCTCATTGAGCTCGTGACCAGCGACTGTCAATCATTAGCAGAGCAACATAATATTAAATTAACTTGTCAGTCGTTAAGCATAGAGAAATTCTATTCTTTAGACTTTCATTGGTGTTATCGCGCCGCATTAAACTTAGTCAGTAATGCTATTCAGCATGCCAATTCACAAGTCATATTATCGGTAGAGCTAACCCAGCAGGGGTTTTCCATTGCGGTAGAAGATGACGGTAAAGGTATTCCAAAAGATAAACGAGACGTCATTTTTTCACCTTTTATAAAACTTGATAGTTCACGTTCACGAGAGCAAGGACACTTTGGTTTAGGGCTTGCTATTAGCGCTAAAGTGATGGATTGGCACCAAGGAACCATTAAAGTCATTGCAGGTCTTCATTTATCAGGGGCACGATTTATTCTACTCTTTCCGGCGCAGAGCCAAATAGAAAAATAATAATCATTTACAATACTTTGTAACAACACAAGGTGTGATCATAATAAAATGAGTATGCTATTATCGTTATCATTTACAGAAAGAATGATTAAGCGGCGACTGCAATTTTGTATAAGTACCCTATTAAGTTAATTACCGTCCCTACTTACGGTAAATATGGGTAATGCTAAAGCTTTAACTTCCTATATTTATAACTTTCTATTAGTATACCGCCTGATTTCATCTTGATAAAATTAACTAAACCCTTTTAAAATAAAGGACTATTTTGTTTTTTATTTTTCAAAACTAAACACTAGCAGTAAATAACTATGAGTAAAGTTGTTAATAACAACCTCCTAAAACAAGTGCTAACGAACTATCGGTGTTCTGTTGATCAATGTAGCGTATCTCCTTTAGGGAATGGCTTAATTAATAGCACTTACTTGGTGTGGAATATTAACGATAATTTTGTTTTACAACGAATAAACAAAAACGTTTTCAAAAAGCCAGAAGACGTCATTAATAATGCCGAATTGATTAACCAACATTTATTAGCAAAAAAGCAGCAGAATTTATATTCTCTATCGCCAATATGGCAAATACCGACTATCGATAAACAGCCTTTTGTTATTGATGAACACAAAGAGTATTGGCGTGCTATTGGCTACATACCCAACTGTTTTACTGTTGAAGAAGTTGAAAATCCCTTACAAGCACGACAGGTCGGCTCAGCTTTTGCTAAGTTTACAGCAGCATTAAGTGATTTTTCTGCAACGTCATTAACCGAAACCATTCCTGACTTTCATAATTTATCTAAACGAATGAATGATTTAAAAACGGTAATTGAGACCAATGCTAAGCAGCGTTTATCTTCATGCCAAGCACTTGTTGATTTTTGTTTTGCACAGCAAGTTTTTATTGATGAAGTCACGAGCCTTACTCAACAACTTCCACTGCAAGTTACCCATAACGATACTAAAATTAACAATTTATTATTTTGTGCTAAATCCAACCAACCGCTGGCTGTCATTGATTTAGATACCTGCATGCAAGGATATCTTATGCATGACTTTGGTGACATGGTAAGAACTTGCTGTTCAAATTTACCTGAAGATGGCAAAGATTTAACAAAAATGGCTGTTAGATTTGATATTTACAGCGCGCTAGCACAAGGCTACATAGAAGCTTTTGGTGACAAAATGTCGACACTTGAAAGACAAAGCTTAACGATTGGCGCACAATTATTACCTTTTATGCTCGGCGTTCGATTCTTAACTGATTATCTAGATGGCGATAATTACTTTCATGTTAAGCATCAAAATCATAATCTAGAACGTGCTAAAAATCAGCTTAACCTTTATCAGTTGTTACATAAAGATCGTGAAAAACTGAATGAAATAACCACTGATTGTGCCCTCGCTATAAATTAACCCCTGCTGTTGCCTTTGGTCAGACTTATAAACGGGGTAGAGATAAAGTTGTTACTTATATTAAAGGCGACACGACCGGCTAATCAATCACCTTTCCCTTCTTTATTGCCTGTTATTTTGCCACTTTTGCCACTTTTGCCACTAGAACCCCAAGTTATAATGTGAGAGGAATACGATAAAGTACTTTATAGTCGACTAATTTGACCTTATTGTCATTGTATGTTTTTTAACCTACACTGTTTTCAAAATATAATAATAAGAATAATAATGGCTCGCTATAATAACGTCACTCCAAGGTTTATTAAATACGCCATGTTAGTAAGCCTTGCATTTATATTGATAATTGCCAGTAACTTAGTTAATAACATCACAACATTTACTCAAAACGATAATGAACAACAATTTGCGGAGGTAAGCACATTGCAAACCAGCATTGGTCAGCAAGCTCGATTCTCGCTTTCTGATGGTTCAAAAGTTAAGCTCAACACCAATAGCCTAGTCAAAGTCAGTTTTTCAAAAAAAATGCGCTTATTAACGCTTATAAAAGGCGAAGCAAGCTTTGATGTTACTAAAGATAAAAGTCGACCCTTTATGGTCAGGGTGGGTAAAAATTCGTTTACCGCTTTAGGGACTATTTTTAATATAGAAAAAAAATCAAACAAAGATATCGAGCTTGTTGTGACCGAAGGCCGTGTTTTAATTAGTGAGTCATACCAGCCTATTGATCAATTAGTGAAACAACAAACAAGGTTAACAACAGACCGTTTACCTGGTGTAGTAATTGCGTCAGGTGAAATTGCCACCATAGAAAATAGTGCCTACACCGCGAATAAAAGAATGTCTTTTGAGCAAATTCAGCGAGTACTCGCTTGGCAACAAGGTATGTTAGTTTTTAATGGTCAACCCTTAGATGAAGCTTTAACTGAAGTTAGTCGTTATACCACCATAAAGTTTGAAATCATTGATAGTAAACTCACCCAAACAAAGGTTTCAGGTTACTTTAAAGCGAACGATATCGATGGGTTGCTTGAATCTTTAAAAAACAACTTTAATGTTCAATTCGAAAAAGTAAATAATAACATCATTCGCTTAAGCCTAAGCAATAAAAAAAATCACTAAAGCGGTTATTTCTAGGCTGGCGCCGAAGACCTTTTTTAAAATATTATCTCATTTACTAAAAAAGCAAAGTACTAAGACCTTGCTTTTTATTAGGTTTTACTGTTAATAATATTAAATTTCTTAATATTAGCTATCAGGATCAAGACCCTGCTTAATTTTTTCTATCCGCTCTTGGTGTCTATGATGCGCTTTCAGTGCATTAACAGAATAAGCGCCAACAATAGCAACAATGGGGATTAATAATGCTAGTGTCGCCGGATTAAGTAGTCTTTCTAACCATCCCATCAGTAAGTCCTTGTAAAATTATTAATGTAGCTTTAACGGTTATTCTTCGAAGTAAGTTCCCCAACCATCATAATCAACTTTACAAAGATCGGCTAACTCAAACATTTTTTTAGTCTCTTCGAAAATAATCTCTTCATCGAGCGGTTGTTCAGTAATAATATCAAAAGCGAAAACTTTATCACCATTTTCTAGCTCAGCTTCTTCAGGGTCTTCTATTTCTAAACCCATTTTAAAAGCGGTAATAGCCGCTTTTTCTAGCAGATCAAAATCTGTACTAGAAAAATGATGCTCAATAGTGTGATGTACCTCTTCGTTGGTACCATCTTCGATAAGGGCATTCACTAAATTATTGGTGTGATCTTGCCATTGTTGCAAATCTTCATCTATCATCATGATCTCTATTTTTAAACTTTATTTTTTAGGATTAGCTCGTTTCCAGACTCTTTACTGAGCTCAGCAATTTTCACAAGCATACTTTTATGGGCGGTGTTAGCGACTTCTCTAATACTTTCTTTAGCTTGGTCATTAAAATATATAGGCTCTAATAGCTCAATAATCAATTTACCGTTGTTCCAACGACCTAATTTTATCTTGCCATGTAAATTACTGACACAAACAGGAATAATAGGTACATTTGCTTGTTGTGCTGTTCGAAATGCGCCGGTTTTAAAAGGCAGCAAACCTTTACCATTACTTCTAGTTCCTTCTGGAAATAACCACACCGACAGCTCTTTTTCAGTAATCTTTTTTGCAGTTAACGCTATGGTATTAATAGCTTTGCTTGAATTTGAACGATCAATTAAAATGTTACCCGTTAACCAATACATTTGGCCGAAAAAAGGGATCCACTTTAAACTTTTTTTACCAACGCTAACAGTAGAAGGCTGAACAGCTGCACTAACAGTAAAAATATCGTAGCTATTTTGGTGGTTACATATATAAACTGCTGGCCCAATATCTTTAATACTTTTGGGTATTCTAACCTCGATAGTTAGCCCTAAAAGTGTCGAAACCTTACTCAAATAATGCGAGGTATGAAAGACATTATTACGATGAAAGGGTCGTAAAATACTATAAATACAAGCAGCACAACAAATAAAGACTAAAGCTAGTGTCATGACAATAAAACGAATTATGGCTAACAAATTTACATCCTAATTATTATATATCGGCGCAGTATACCTTATAGATGTTCGACTACAAAACTCATTTTTATTAACCCAAATTGGGGTAAACAGCTATTATTTATCTAATGGAAATTATCGGGCTATTTGAATTTCTCTATATTTCATATAAAGAACTTTTAAACGCTCATACTCGAAAGCTCAACCTGAAGCATAATACCTAAAGGGTAAATTAGCGCGCACATCAATACTGCGTAAAAAAGTCAATAATATCTCTTCATTACCACTAACACCTAATTCATCAATGAGGATTTGCAAGGCAAGCATATCAACTCCTACCCCAAAAGCATCACGTAACGAAGATGGCCCTAGTATAAGCAAAATTAAATAAGGCCCTGGGGTAACGTCCCATACACCGAGTGTTTGACCAAAATCTTCATTTTGTTCATCTAGACCTATTTTCGTTGCCACATCAAATACACCAAAAAGACCAAGAGTGGTATTTACCGCAAAACGGCCAAGAGTTTCAACGCCAACACTAGGTTTACCTTGTAAAAGTGCGTTGATGAAAACAGTAAATTCTCCTAGGTTTCTAAAAAAATTACTAACCGCTCTTTCAACAAAGTCAGGTGTTATCGCTTTATAACCAGCAACAACAGGTAAGAGTATGTATTCATCTGCTTTTGCATTAAAGTAATACATACGTCGATTAAACCCTTCCCAAGGATCGTCATATTGATTAGTAACGGCTACTTTTTGATAGGCTAAAGACAACTTCACTAGAGGCACTTCCACATGACCTTCTAACTTAGGTACTGATGAACAGCCGTAAAGTAAACTAACCAAGATAATGGCGCTATTTTTTATCAGTGAATTATAAAACGCTATCATTGTTGAATACCTTGGAATTGGCTATTCATGTAAGCAACAAAACTTGCTCTATCAATGTTTCCACAATGTCCGCTGCGCGGGAATATTTTTGCCCTTGCGCCAAAAACGTCTTGTAAATACTCCACTTCACCTTCAGCTAAAATAATGTCATCCGCATTGGTTACTAGACTTATTTTTGTGGAATTACGTAAATAACTTTCTATATTTATCAGTCCCAGTCGTGCAATAAGTGCCTCACGCGTTAAATCAGTCTCACTTTCTTGTTGCCAAGGCACGAGCACTTTTTCAAAGTAGTCCTTAAAGTAATAACACTGGCTCGATACATAGAGTGAGTAATACTTTCAAATTTATCAATTTTATGATTTTTATGATTTTTATGATTTTTATAAATAATACCGCCGACGTTATAACTAACATCTAATGCAAACAGCATATCCGTCGACGACATCCTAAATGATGCACCGATTAACAGTTTTAATTGTTATTCTGATAACTGAGCATCTTTGAATAAAGCATAAATAGCGCTTTGCGACAACGAAGATGATTCTTGTTCTGCATAACTATTAGCAAAACCTAAAAATATATCATCAAGCGTAGTTTCCGCAGCATCAGGACCATTTTCTTTTAAATTTAAATTTAAATAGCTATCAAGAATGTTAACTGAATTATATAAACTTACGAGTGGATTTATTAGCACAACTTTTTCAAAATTAAAAATCTGCTCACTTTCATCAAGTTTAGCAACATAAGCTGAGTGAGCCCCCTAGACTATAGCCAGTTAAAGAGAATGTCGTTGCGACAACCTCATTTTCAGTGATGACTTGTTGGTAAAATTTTTGCACGATGCCATAAAGGTTTTTAGCATCTTGTTCTAACACCCCAGGAAAATCTGTAGATGAGTCTAAATTAATAATAAAGTTAGAATATGTCGGCGAAGAAAGCGAAATAACATGATAGCCTTGTTGAAACAAAGTTTTTGTAAACTGATCATCTTTTCACTGTTATAACTTGCGCCAGTGCCAGCAATCACAAAAACTAGTGGTGCTTGTTCGGTTTGCTTTATCAGCGAGTATTTCATCTTAGTGCTATACCAAAACACCTGAGGGATTGATGTAATTGAACGCAATGCTATCGATTTTTCTATGGTTGGAATTTCTAATGGTAATATTGCCTCGCTTTCTTGGCAATATCCGGTAACTGTTGCTTGATACCTTGTGTAGTCTATATCACAAGTATTGGCTTTTACTTCCAATTCACCTTGGTCATTAGCACTACATGCTGTGCAACAACACAGCATGTATACTTAAAAATCGCACAACTTCCCTTACTATTTAACATTATATGATTAAATCTATTGGCTGTAATTATAACTGACTAATGATCAGGCTCCTAAAGAACAGCCATTATTATCTTCAATAACATACATATAAATAAGGTCATTAAAGCCAATTATTTCACACGTAATATTTTATTAAGCTGAATACTCACGGTGATTTTTATACAGTGTTGAATAAGTTTAATTCTTCGACTAATCAAATATTAAGCGATATAAAGTAGTATTTAAGCTAAATATAACGTCTTTTTTTCAATACTTACCTATAGTTAATATCTAGTAAAGGTTAATTAAAATAATAAAAACATTAATTTTTTGGAATAGGTTATCTCATGAAAATATTGATAAAATGGATGCTATCACTACTATTTACCTTAAGTGTATTACCTAATGCACAAGCCTACGACGATGAAAAAAAAATACCAAGCGCCATAGAGGGATCCTTAATTAGTGGCTGGGCCAATTCGGCGGTAATTTTTGAGGCTTTAGATAAAGGTTATGATTTAGAAGCCATAGGGTTCCCGCTGACAAGCAAAGCCACTGGGCCATCTGAGACACGATTAATTAACAAATCTGAAACTCACCAAATAGCGATCGTTTTTGATAATAAAGCTTTTAGTGCCCAAAGTGGTTTTTCACATCAGCGGCTTGATCAAATTAATGAACAGACTTTTTTTATTCAAGGCAGTTACCGAGTACTACAACAAGAAAATTTTGCCTTACTTGTTACTGCAAAAATAGAGTCTTTAAGTGATCACTCAATCTACCAGTTTTACAGTAATGACTTTGTTTCAAGCGAAGTATCTTCCAGAGATATTAATGGCGCAAAATCCTATGCTAGGTTTGGTATTCTAGGTCAATATTCAATAAACAATAACTGGTATGTGAGCGGAGGGTTAACATCAACAGCCCATGAAGATTCTACGAACAATTTACCTATTTATACTATTCAAAAAGAACAAGTAGCGATATTTGGCACCACCTACACTTTTTAATCTTCGGTCGCTATAAAACCAATAGAATGACGTCATCACAGAAGGGGGGGGCTAAAAAATCAATAGTATTTCGTCATCACCAAAGGGTCACTAAAAAATCAATAGAATGTCGTCATCACAAAAGGGGGGGGCTAAAAAATCAATAAAATGTCGTCATCAAAAAGAGTCACTGTAAGATCAATAAAAAAGCGCTATCATAAAATGATAGCGCTTTTTTTTTCGTACTATTTAATGTGACTTTAGCTGGCTAGAATAAGCTTTCATCAATATCAAACAAGGTATCACAACCAGCTTTTATCGACGCGGCCAAGGACAAACGACGTGGTAACAAACGTGCGAAGTAGTAGCGCGCTGTTTTTATTTTACTTTCATAAAATTCATCACTTGAACTTTCTTTAGCCAAAGCTGATTCAGCCATTTTAGCCCAAACAAATGCCATTGCTGTGTAACCAAATACATGAAGGTAATCGTTAGCTGATGTTCCTAACTCTTCAATATTCCCTTGCGCAGCTTTAAGGATATGCTGAGTTAATTCAGCTAAATCAATATTGGCATCTTTTAAAGGTTGAATAAATTCTTGCATGTTATCGGCAGAGGTTTGTTCAATGTAAGTGTTCACTTCATTGATAAAAGTCTGCATTAACTCGCCCTTACTAGCGGCTACTTTTCTTGCTAATAAGTCCATCGCTTGAATGCCATTAGTGCCTTCGTATATTTGTGCGATACGAACATCACGAACCAGCTGCTCTTGTCCCCATTCACGGATATAACCATGACCACCTAAGACTTGTTGACCTGCAACGGTATTATCAAGACCTAAATCGGTAAAAAAGGCTTTCGCTAAAGGAGTCATTAGAGCGGATAAACTCTCACCCTTAGTTTTTAATTCGCCTTCGCCATAGGTTGCCATATCCAGTGTCATTGAAATGTACGTAGACAATGCGCGTGAACCTTCAGTTAATGCCTTCATGTTAAGTAACATACGACGTACGTCACCATGAACAATGATAGGATCAGCGGCTTTCTCTGGATATTTAGCGCCTGACAATGAACGACCTTGTAAGCGTTCTTTTGCATATTCTAAAGCATTCTGGTAAGAACGTTCTGCCGCACCAATACCTTGAATACCAACACCAATACGTTCAAAATTCATCATAGTGAACATGCAGGCTAAGCCTTTATTCTCTTCGCCAACTAAGTAACCTTTTGAGCTATCAAAATTCATGACACAAGTTGCTGAAGCGTGAATACCCATTTTATGTTCAATAGAACCACAGCTCACATTATTAAAATCACCTAATGATTCATCGTCATTGACTTGATATTTAGGGACTAAAAATAGTGAAATGCCACGAGGGCCAGCTGGTGCACCGGGTAATTTCGCCAATACTAAATGGACAATATTTTCAGTGATATCGTGTTCGCCAGCAGTAATAAATATTTTTGTACCACTAATAGCAAAGCTGCCATCGTCTTCAGGAACAGCTTTAGTGTAAATCAATCCTAAATCAGTACCAGAATGAGGTTCAGTTAAACACATGGTTGCCATCCAATCGCCTGCATACAGACGTGTTAAATAGCGCTCTTTCAATTCATCTGTCGCATGCTTAGCAATCGACAAGCCAGCACCCGCTGTTAGCCCTGGATATAATGAAAAGGCGATATCTGCTGAACAGAGCATTTCTTCGTGCAATGCCGTGATCACTTTAGGCATCCCCATACCACCAAAGTCAGGTTCGCCACCTAAGCTTGTCCAACCACCATCAGCGTAAGTTTTAAACGCTTCTTTATAACCTGGAGCAGTTGTTACCTTACCTTCATTGAAACTTACGCCAATTTCATCACCTTGACGTGAAAGCGGTGCAATTTCTTGCTCAGCAATTTTGGCACATTCTTGTAAGATGGCTTGCGCGGTCTCGCGATCGACATGCTCTGATAAGGTAGGCATTGACTGCCACATTGCTTCCATTGAAAAAACATCATATAACAAAAAATTCATATCTTTTAATGGTGCTTGATAATCAGCCACGGTATTCCCCTAATATTGTTAAATGTTACGACAAATAACATTGTAATTTAACTTTTGAAACAATCATTTCAAACATGTGTTTGAATATAGCAAAATCTGCTTAAAAGTAAAGCATCAACGATAAATATTAAGTCATCTTTTGTCGATTGGTATGAAAAGTAAAAATGCGTTAATGTTAGCATAGGTAATATCTTTGCTAGTGGTTTGAATATCTTTGATGACTTCTCCTATGTTAACTAAATTTTTATGTATAACGCTTTGCGGTTTAATTCCCTCTTTGGCCTTAGCCGAGCAACTCGCTTTTTCGAAAATAGAAAAAGGAGATAATTACCAATTTAATTATCAATGGCTTGATTATCAGGGTGAAACACAAAGCCTACAATTTTTACTGGCTAAAAAATCAATATTCGATCGTTTTAGAAACTTCAAAGTATTTAAAGCTGATATGGCAAAATATTCAATTAATAATGCCCTACAAAAGAAGTTACGTGCAGAACCCATCCGCGGGGTAATGATTGATTTTAATAAAAATTCCACAAATGATGAAATTGTCATAAAAGGGCGAAACAACCAAACAATCAATGCCGCTTACACTAGAGTTTATAAGTTAAAGCAAACGTTAAGTGATCAATATTTAGCAGATAATTACTATCATCAATTTATAACTCATGATCAAATTAACGCGGTAAAACCAAACCATGGACGATTTGCAAATATCGCCAGCATTGATTTAAAGCCGGTTAAGCCTATTATTCTTACGAAGTTTTCAATAAAAAACATTCGAAAAGTTACCGACTATGTTTTAGGATTTATACAAACTATTCCCTATGCAACTTTAGAGTCAAGAGTAACTGCCTCTGGAGCAGGTTTTAATCCGCCATTAAAGTTATTATGGGAAAACCAAGGTGATTGCGACAGTAAAGTCACATTAACAGCGGCAATTTTACGTAGCCTAATGCCACGTATAAAAATGATTTTAGTCTTTATTGATAATCACGCTTTACTCGGTATTCAAGTACCTGTGCAAGCAAATGATCAAACAGTTGTTATTGATGGCATATCGTATGTGCTAGCAGAGCCAACAGGGCCTAGGCTTTTACCTTTAGGAGAAATAGCTCCCGCTTCAGAGTTGGCGGTAGGTAACGGACATTACACAGCAGAGCGGTTCCATAAAAAGGTAAAGCGAGCATTAAAAACTGACCTTAAGAATACGACTGTGGCGGGTAAAGAACCATAACACTAAGTCGTGGTTAATGTGAATAACGATGAGTAATTGCAACTAATTAAGTACCTCTAAAATACTCGAAAGTAGTAATTCAGCACTGATAGGTTTTGCCATATGCTTGTTCATACCCGCTGCTAAGCTTCTCTGCTTGTCTTCTTCACGGGCGTGCGCCGTCATCGCTATAATGGGTAAGCGATGAAATTCTTTTTGTTGGCGTATTTGTCTAGTCGCTGTTAAACCATCCATGATCGGCATTTGAATATCCATAAGTACCACATCAATATTGTGCTGTTTATCGGTCAATATTTCCAACGCTTCTTTACCATGACCCGCAATAATGACATTGGCTTGCATTGTTTTTAATAGCTCTTTTGCCACCAACTGATTAACTAAATTATCCTCAACCAATAAAACATTAATACCTTTTAAATTATCAACGTCTTGCGACAGGCTTTGCAAAGGAATCGATTCGTCAATGGCTCTTTCAGCCGCAAGCTCTCTAGCTGTTATGACCGAAAATAGTTTACTGATAAAACTTCGATAAAGTGGTTTTTCTAGCAAGATATAAGAAAGTTTTAATGCCTCAATACGTTCAATGATTTCACTGGATATTCCTTTAGCCATTGGATGACTTATTGCTAATAAAATCTGGTTATTAAGACAGCTTTGATATATTTTTTCTGGATGTTCATTAATGCTTTGTTCGTCAATAATCAGCGCTACATTTTCATTGTTCTTATATTTGTCGAGTTCCGATAGCGCCGTGATATTAACATGGCTTATTTGAGAGCCCGCTAGATGATCTATTAACGATTCAGATAATACGTGAGAATAACTGCACAAGGTCAATGCTGATTTTTTGCTTAAGGCCTTATTTTCAGCAAGGTTAAAAGGTAAAACAAAAGTAAAACTGGTGCCTTTACCTAAGTCACTTTTCAAGGAAATGTCACCCGATAAAAGATTGATAATTTGCTGACAAATAGATAAGCCTAATCCTGAACCGCCATACTCGCGGGTCATCGATTCATCTGCTTGACGAAACGCTTCAAATAAGTGACCTTGTTTTTCTTTAGCTATACCTATGCCGGTATCAGCAACGATAAAGCGTACTAATACCGGTGAGTCATCAAAGGTGGTGCCTACAGCATCATTGCCCGTATTCACTTTTTCAACTGTCAGTGAAATTTCACCTTGGTGGGTGAACTTCATCGCATTATTGAGTAAGTTTGTTAGTACTTGCACCAATCTCAGATCATCAGTTAAGACAATATCTGGCACATCAACAGCAATATTTATCTTTAGAGATAATTGTTTCTCACTGATCATACTGATATTAAGTTTGACGGCTTGATCGACTATTTT
This sequence comes from Colwellia sp. MB3u-55, assembly GCF_014076785.1. Taxonomy (NCBI): domain Bacteria; kingdom Pseudomonadati; phylum Pseudomonadota; class Gammaproteobacteria; order Alteromonadales; family Colwelliaceae; genus Colwellia; species Colwellia sp. MB3u-55. The sequence goes on along the minus strand of NZ_JACGUS010000020.1, from coordinate 131,652 downwards.
ATCAATACTAGCAGGCATTTTTATAACAGACATATTGCCCGATTCTATTTTAGCTAAATCAAGCACTTCATCAACCAAATGTAAAAGAGACACAGATGCACCTTCAGCATTTAATATATGTTGCTGCTGCTCATTCGTTAAACGTGTTCTGGCTAACAAAAATAGCATGCCTTTAATCGCATTAATTGGCGTGCGTATTTCATGGCTCATATTAGCTAAAAATTGACTTTTTGCTTGGTTAGCATATTCAGCTTGGTTTTTTGCTTGTTCCAAAGCGACATTCGCCGAATACTGCGCGGTCACATCACGTACTAAATTGATAGTGCCAACAATTTCAGCGGTTTGACTATATAACTGGTTACTAAAAACCTCGTAAGTATTAGCTGGTGTTTCAACAACCTGTGCTAACCCTTGTTCTGTTGATCGTGTTAATGACGCTTTAGACATAGCGACTAATGATTGACCTAATTCGACACTGACCACTTCATTACTACACTTACCAATGAGATCTAATGAGCCTGCTTGAACAAAGTTTTCAAACGCTTTGTTATACCCCATCATGTTGCCATCTAAGTCGTTAAAAATAATGTAATCAGGAATAGCATCCATCACTGAACGCAGCAAAGCATAGTCACGTTGGTGTTGTTCACTTTTAAGGCGTAACGCTTGGGTTTTTTGGTTAACACGCGTATCAAGAATCACATTTTGATCTTTCATTTGTTGCAATAAGGTACGATTTTGTCCAAAAATATCTTCAACAATTTTAAACCAATATGACCAGTCTGCTGGAGGTTTTACTTTACCTGGATCACCATGCGAGCAATGCTCAATATGATTAATAAATTCTTTAGTCGGTTTCATAAAGGTTTTGCGCGTTACGATATAGATGATACTCATAAAGGCAAATAGCCCTAAAAAAAACAAAACCAACATCAAGATAAATCGATTAAAAATAGAGGCGGTAAATTCTTGATAAGGTTGGTACTTAAGAAGAACCCAACCATTAATAGGTAGTTGATATTTTTGAATGAGCCAAGTGCCCTCTTTGTAACTGTCGGGTAATTGATTAATGCGTTGATAGGAATAGCTTGCTAATTGCTTTGGTGCAATATCTTGCCAAGTCAGCTTGGTTGATAAGGCTTGATTATCAGCCGTTTTGTGGATGAGAACATTGTTTTTTTCATCAAGCAGTACTAACGCTTGATTAGGTTTACTAATATCAGGTAAACCGTCACTCAAACTTGATAAACTAAAATCCATTAGTACCGCGCCAGCGAGTGACCGATTACGATAGACGGCTGTGCCTAACGAAGCACTCAAGCCTTTACCTGCTGAATCTAAATAAGGTGGTGACCAAAAGAAATTGTCGTCGCCAGGCAACAGCGTTTTAATGCTATTGATATTGTCATTATTTAAGTTACGCTCTGAGAACCGCCAACTATCACGCCCTATCCAAGGATAAAGGCTAACGAATTGATTTAAAGAAATGTAATAAAACCAATTAGATTCTTTAATTGAATTTTTGGCAATAATAAATGCTGGTGTTAACGCATTTGCCATTGCCAACTCTTGCTTTTGTAACTCATCAAAATCAGCAACCTGACCGATACCCGTTATACTTCCTCGGTAATTTTTTCGATGAGCAAAAGAATCTCGACTATTTTTCTTTAAATAGAATTCATTACCATCTTGTTCAAGTGGGGGAGTTGTAGCAAGTAACTCTTCGGGGAAAGAAAGATGATAATTAGCAAACTTTTTAATGCCAGCAATACTTTTTAACCCCAAAATCAAGGTATTTTCTAACTGCTTAGCACGTGTAGTTAAGGTGCGAAGTTCTCTTGCTTGGTAAGACTCTAACTCAATAAAATACCGGTAAGACGCTATCGACATAGCAATCAATGTTATTACAATAAATACAGCCAAAACAGAACGATTGTAACGACTAAACACCTGTTCTTTAGATGACTTATCAAACACTGTTGCAACCTTATATTTATTCAGATAATTTTAATTTATAACAATTAATACATCTTACTTAAAATAGTCTTTGATAACTAGTCACACGGCTAAGTCGGTCAATTATCAAAAACTAAAGGCTCAAAATGAGCCTTTTAATATCCCCTATAAATCAGCTGAACCTATAAGTTTTCCTCGGCAAAAGAAGCTAATCGACTTCTCACTACACCATTTAGATTAATAGTTGAGCTACCTGAGAAGTCTTTAAAACGTTCAACAATATAGGTTAGCCCTGACGTAACCGCCGTTAAATAATTACTATCAATTTGAGCAAGATTACCAGAACAAACCAGCTTAGTCCCCTCACCGCAACGAGTGATGATTGTTTTTAGTTGCGATGCCGTTAAGTTTTGACATTCGTCGAGTAAAACCAAAGAGTTTTGAATACTTCTACCACGCATAAAATTCACTGACTTAAACTGAATATTGGCTTTTTCCATGATGTAATCAAGGCTACCATTCATATTTTCATCTTGTTTATGCAACACTTCTAATGAATCGGTAATAGCCGCGAGCCAAGGCGCCATTTTTTCTTCTTCTGTTCCGGGTAAAAAGCCAATAGACTCAGCAATTTCTGGAGTACTGCGCGTAACGATGACTTTATCGTAGAGGCCACGTTCTATGACTTGTTCAAGCGCTGACGCCAGCGCTAGCAGTGTTTTCCCACAACCTGCTGGCCCAGTAAGAATCACTAAATCTATGCTTGGGTCAAGTAAAGCATCCAATGCCATCCCTTGGTAAATGTTTTTTGGATGGATCCCCCACGCTTGTTTTGCCATTAAACGGTCTCGGCTTAAATCCATTATCGACAACTTTTCGTCATCCCAACCAGTTACTTTGCCGGCAAAGTTATCACTGTCATCAATAAGATATTCATTCATGTAAGTATTAGGAAGGACATCACGCTTAACATAGTGGGTGGTATTTCGGCCTTCAGTTTCACTTTCACACTCATTAACATGTTGCCAAAAGTCACCTTCAAACTTGTGATAGCCTTTCGTTAAAAATTTAATATCATCGATAAGCTGATCTGTACGGTAATCCTCAACATAAGCCAAACCTGCGCCTTTAGCTTTTAAGCGCATATTAATATCTTTAGTGACCAAGACAACTTTATTGGGCGCCTTTTTTTCCTGTAGGTATAAAGCCGCGTTAATAATACGATTGTCATTTTCATTAAAAGATAACCGGCCAGCTTTTTGCTCTAAGGTATAATCATTAAAGATTGATAAACAACCACTGGGATGTTCGTCATCATTTTGAGGTAATTTAACACCCGCAAGTACTTCTTCAGGAGTGGCATCGACAAGCATATCTTCAAGTGCACGTATCGCAACACGGGCATCTCGACTAACATCTTTGCGGCGGTCTTTAATGGAGTCTAATTCTTCAAGCACCGTCATGGGGACGACCACGTCGTGCTCTTTAAAAGAGAGAAAAGCGAAAGGTTCGTGTAATAAAATATTTGTGTCTAATACGTAAAGAATTTTTTCATCATTCATACAAAGATCTCCTATCTAAGTTAACGTGACACAGAAGAATCGTTAAGTAAGCTTAATCACTTAGTCTTCAACTGCGACTAAAAAACCAAAAACAGTAACTATACCTTTACCGATCACCTTATTACGTGAATGATAACTTTACTTTGCCAGCTAAATTTATCACTGGCAAGTGGCATCGAAAGATTATTTGTCCTCAGACAAACTTTATTGCCGCCTTTTGTAAATTCTCGGCATTTTTTGGTGATCCTAACTATGATTAACGTTACTATAGCGCCCTTTTTTAATGCCGTATTGGCGTGTTCTGTTGCACAAGTTTTTAAAAATCGTGCAAGGTTTTAATTTTTGGAGTTTTTATATGGTTTTTTACCCTGGTCAACGATGGATAAGTGACGGAGAGTCGGATCAAGGATTAGGCACGGTACTAACGGTTGAACACCGTTTTGTTTCTATTTTATTTACCGCTACCGGTGAATCGCGCCAATATGCCATAGCAAATGCACCATTAACACGTGTTATTTTCAACCAAGGGGATAGTATTCCTAGCCACGAAGGCTGGATGCTTATCGTTGAAGAGGTTGAAGATATTGACAACTTACTCACTTACCATGGTAAGCGCCAAGATACCGGTGAAGAAACGTCACTAAAAGAAGTGATGATTGACCACTTTATCAAATTTAATAAACCGCACGATCGATTGCTTAATGGTCAAGTTGACCGTCTCGACTGGTTTCGTTTACGCAAAGATAGCTTAAAACACCAGCATACTCAGCAGCAATCGCCATTAATGGGTTTAAGTGGTGGCAGAGTCAGTTTAATTCCCCATCAACTTTATATCGCTGAAGAAGTTGGCTGTAGATTTGCACCTCGCGTGTTACTTGCCGATGAAGTTGGTTTAGGTAAAACCATTGAAGCTGGCCTCATTATTCACCAGCAGCTTGTTACCGGTCGTGCACAACGTATTTTAATTATTGTGCCTGAATCACTTATGCATCAGTGGTTGGTAGAAATGTTACGCCGCTTTAACTTACATTTTAGTATTTTTGATAGTGAACGTTGCCAAGAAATAAAAAACTCAGGTGAACAAGAAAATCCATTTAGTACTGAACAACTCGTTTTGGTTAATTTAGATTTTGTCACCAAAAATCCAGAGTGGTATGAAGAGCTCATTGCTGAGGACTGGGATTTAATGGTAGTTGATGAAGCTCACCACTTAAATTGGCATCAAGACAACCCTAGCATTGAATATTTATGTATTGAGCAACTAGCCCAGACTATCCCTGGGGTTTTGTTATTAACAGCAACACCAGATCAACTTGGTCATGAAAGCCACTTTGCACGTTTACGCTTGCTTGACCCTGACCGTTTCTTTGATTATCAAAAATTTACAGAAGAAGAAAGCCATTATACTGAAGTCGCCAATGCCGCCAATGCTTTGGTTGCTAAAGATGCTTTGTCGCCAGCACAACAAGCAACATTGACTAAGCTATTAAAAGAAACTGATATCAGTCAACATTTAATAAATATCAATATAGCATTGCCCAGCGATAATGAAATACTTGCGCAAGATGCATCACGAGAACAAGTGCTAACACAATTACTCGACCGTCATGGCACTGGCCGTATTCTTTTTAGAAACAGCAGAAATACCATAAAAGGTTTCCCTGAGCGTGAATTGCATTCTACGCCTTTAGCTTTACCAGAGGCTTATCAAGAGCAAATCAATGAGTTTTTATTATCGGACATTAGTGAAAATTTAAAAACCTTGGCTCAAGCTAAACAAGTTTTTACGCCTGAAATTTTGTTTTCGTTAAACAGCCATGAAAATTGGACTGATATCGACCCTCGTGTTGACTACTTAATCGAACTATTACAAACATTGAAAAAAGAAAAGTTATTGGTCATTTGTGCGCATGCACAAACTGCGATTGACTTAGAAGCGGCGTTACGCGTAAAAGAAGGTATTCGTGCAGCGGTCTTTCATGAAGGTTTGAGTATATTCGAACGCGACAAAGCCGCTGCTTATTTTGCCCAAGACGAAGACAGTGCACAATGTTTACTCTGTTCTGAAATAGGCAGTGAAGGTCGAAACTTCCAATTCGCCCATCACTTAGTGTTATTTGACTTACCGAGCAACCCTGATCTTTTAGAGCAGCGTATTGGTCGTTTAGACCGTATTGGACAAACACAAACCATTCGTTTGCATGTCCCCTATTTTACTGACTCTGCACAAGGATTACTTTTTGACTGGTATCAAAATGGTTTAAACGCTTTTGAACATACTTGTATCACTGGCCGAGCAATTTTTGATAAGTTTGGTGATAAACTGTTTGATTTAGCCTTAACGGCGCAGTGGCAGTCGACAGCCGCAGAAAAGTTAATCAATGAAAGCCATGAAGAGCACTTAACCCTTAAAGCGGAATTAGAGTCAGGACGGGATAAATTACTAGAATTACGTTCTTCTGGTCAAGGCCGCTCTCACCAACTAGTTAAAGAAATTTCAGCACTGGACCAACAAATTGAATTACCACAATTTATGTTTCAAGTACTTGATGTTTTTGGTATCACTCAAGACGACAAGTCAGATAATGCCATCGCTTTACAGCCTAGTGAGCACATGCTTTGTGGTAATTTCCCTTGCCTGCCTGATGATGGTACAACCATTACTTTTAACCGAGATACTGCGCTAGCTTGTGAAGATTATCACTTATTAACTTGGGACCATCCTATGGTGCGCGGAGCAATGGATTTAGTGCTCAGTGATCAAACGGGTAACTCGAGCATAGGTTTATTGAAAAACCCAGCATTGCCGGCAGGAACATTTTTTATTGAATGTATTTTTACTATCGAAGCAACCGCTCCCAATCACTTACAGCTGGGTCGTTATTTACCGACGACACCCATACGTGTTTTGGTGGATAAGAATGGCACTGACTTGGCAGATAAAGTGGGTGAAAATGTTCTAGATCAACAGCTTGCACCCGTTAAAAAACAAGTAGCGCTACAATTGGTTAAAGCCTTGAAAGATCAAGTAACACCTTTAGTAGCAAAAGCTGAAGCACATGCTAAGCCCCAAGTTTTGAGCATTCAAGAAAAAGCCCTAGCCAATATGCATAAAACGCTAGATGCAGAATTTCAACGCTTAACAGCACTAAAAACTATCAACCCAAGTGTTCGCCAGCAAGAGCTCGACTTTATCAAAGTACAGCAAAGTGAATTAAGCCACTACATAGGTAAAGCACAGTTGAAATTTGAAGCGATACGTTTAATAGTGGTGAGTAACTAACGATGTCAAGCCAACACGAAACTCCAAACAATCAGCAGGCACAACAAAAAGTTGTGCCTATGGCGCCAAACCCAGAGTTTGTTTATTGCCCGCCTATGTCGCCTTACCTTGATATAATTTATCGCGATAATGATATTGTGGTGCTCAACAAGCAAAGTGGTTTATTAACCGTGTCAGGTCGCTTACCCGCTCATAAAGATTGTTTACAAAGTCGAGTGAATAAAGTACTGCCAACCGCAACGGTAGTTCATCGATTAGATATGGCAACATCTGGTATATTGATCATGGCGTTACATAAACCTGCACATGTCGCAATTAGTCGAATGTTTCAGCAACGCGAAACGAAAAAAAGCTATATTGCCCGTGTCTATGGCCATATGAAAGATGATAATGGTTCGGTCGATCAACCGCTTATTTGTGACTGGCCAAATCGTCCACGACAAATGGTTGACCATGAACGTGGTAAACAGTCGTTGACCCATTACCGAGTATTATCACGTGATACTGATGCTAACTCGGTGGAAAGTACCTTAGTTGAATTAACCCCGATAACAGGGCGTTCTCATCAACTACGTGTCCATATGTTATTTTTAGGCCACCCTATTTTGGGTGACAGATTATACTCACATAAGTCAGCGGTTACGGCAAGTGCACGGTTATTATTGCATGCGCAAATGTTAGAGCTCGCACATCCATGTACAGAAAAGACACTCACGTTCAAAGTTCCTTGCCCATTTCTTTGATGAGCATTTTTTCTGGTTAAGAAAATAAAGTATTTGCCGATAATTGATCATTCGTCCATTGAACAATTTTCGGTAAGTACTCACCGCCTATAATTTTAAGGAACCTATGTCATTACGTGTTTTAGCTTCATTAATCATTTTCTGTCTATTTAGCCTTGTTACTATTAACAGTTATGCATTGTTATACCAAGAAGAAAATAAAACCGAAAAGCCAAAAGTTCCAGAGCAACAAGAGGCGACAAAAACAGCGGATGAATCCGGTGATGCCAGCAAAGTAGCTCCTAAAAAACGTTCAGAAATTTTCGCCCCTATTAATTCGCTGCTGCAACAAGAACAAGATCTGACTCATTACCTAACGGCTGAAAAAATAACGCCTATGTTAGCTGGGGCTCAAGACTTTATTACCATTATAAATGAAAATACCGCCAGTAATCAAAAAGGGGTAATGATACTGCTCCCTGACTGGGGAATGAGTGCAAAAAGTAGCAACGCTTTAAATTATCTACAAAAAGTACTGCCTAGCCAAGGTTGGACAACCATAGCTATTCAGCCACCAAGTATCCCTTTAGGTTACCCTTCTCGCGCATTAAAGCGATCGATTCAACTCGAAGACGATGCTAAAACCTTACTGGCACACAAAGAACATTTGACCGAACTAATGACGGCGGTGATGGAGAAAGCTAAAGATTATCCTGGTATATTTGTCGTGGTATCAAAAGGCAGTCATGCCATATTACTGGCCAATTTATACAGTACCGGTAAACTACAATCGCCAAGTGCTATGGTCATGCTTAGTGGTTATATGAATACTACAGAGCAAAGCCTCTCATTTGCTAAAGTACTGGCGACCAGTGAGTTTCCTCTCTTAGATATCTATCTGTCAAGAGAGCAGCAATTAGCGACCTCTGCCGCTAAAATTCGTAAAGCACAAGCAGTTAAAGAAATGAAAGTCTATTATCGACAAACTGAACTGCACAATAATCAAATTGGCTATTACCCTGAAAAAGCGTTGTTAAGGTCAATAAATGGCTGGCTTAAATCTATTGGTTGGTAACATCTGCTATAAACTCAAACGCTGATCTCAATAAGTTATTACCCCGTTAGCTACAATCAACAAAAAGCCCCCGCTGAAGTTATCCTCAGCGGGGGCTTTTTAATCGTTAATACAAGTTAATTCATTAGCTAACCATTATCAGCAAAGCGATTAGCACTTATAGCTTAAACTCTTGCACTGACTGTTGTAATTCTTCAGCTAACTTAGCGACTTCATTACTTGATTGTGCCGTTTGCTGTGCACCTGCCGTTGTTTGTTCAGCAATGGCAACAATAGATTCTAAATTAACGCTAATCTCATGAGCGACGACACTTTGTTCTTCAGCAGCCGCGGCAATTTGTGTACTTTTATCAAATGCCTCGTGAACCGAATGAGTAATAGTTTGCAACGCTTTCTCAGCTTCTTCGCTCTGCTCTACACAATTTGCGGCTTGCTTCTTACCCGTATCCATAACGCCAACAGCTCGTTGAGCACCGGTTTGCAATACCTCAATCATGTTTTGTATTTCTTGTGTAGATACTTGTGTTCTACTAGCTAGCGTTCTTACTTCATCAGCAACAACAGCAAAACCACGACCTTGCTCTCCGGCACGAGCGGCTTCAATAGCTGCGTTTAATGCCAGTAAGTTAGTTTGCTCAGCTATGCCGCGAATGACATCAAGAATACCACCGATAGAAGCACTGTCTTGCTGTAGTTTATTGATAACTTGTGCTGCTTCTTCAACTTCGTCAGCAAGTAAGCTGATAGTTTGGCGATTACGTTCAGAAATAATTTTTATACGCTTGGCTTCGTCATCAGCTTGCTTTATTTCACCTAGTGTATCATTAGCACTAGATAGTACACTTTGAGAAGTACTGCTCATTTGCGTAGTCGCAGAAGCGGCTTGTTCAACTTGTGAACGTTGCTCTGCAATAGCAATGGTACCTTGTGCGGTTACCGCTGAAGTTTCTTCTGCGGCAGTTGCTAGTTGTGTAGAGCGACTAACAATACCTTGAATAAGCGTACGCAAACTATCAATTAATAAATTACAGTTACGTGATAATTCAGCAAATTCATCTTTACCCGTTTCATCTAACTTATGAGATAAATCACCAGAAGCAACGATGTTAAGCATTTTATTAACCAAAGACAGTGGTCGGGTAATACTAAGCAGTGTAAACCAAGCAATACCAATTGCGGCAACAATTGAAAAAATCATAATACCTATAGTTTGTGAGTTACCATCGGCCACTTTTTCTTGAACAAGTTTACCAGCCGTCAACGCAGTTTGATTCGCTAAATCGACTTGTTTTTCTAAAATGGCATTGGCTTTTTTGATGTCACGTTCTGCAGCATCTAAGTTTTCTGTCGCGACTTTAAGGGCAATCAGTTGTTTACCTTTGTGAGAAAAAATATCATTGTTAGAGTTAATTAATTCAGTTAATTCACTCAAAGCAACAGACAAATCATCAGCTACATCTTCGGCGCCTTGATTAGATAGCTCGGATATAATATCGGTAAATGATTTATTTACATCAACAAAGCTATTGGATATTTGGTTACCGACTAAATCTGTTGACGACCTGTCGATTAAACCTCGATATTCAAGTGCTGAGCTTACTAGCCCATTAAGTAAGGTTTCAATACTTTCACCTAAACTAACAGCTCGCTGAAGCTTAGTGTCAGCTAAGTCGTGGTCGGCAAGGTCTAGTAACATCGTAGCTGCATCATCAGCTTTTTCTTCAAGGTTAGCTATTTTCTCTCTTAAAATAAGCGCTTGATTAATACTGGCTTGCCTATTACTAAAAACCAATCCTATTTCTTTTTCGAGATCTGCATAAACTGAATCGACTTGACCTAGATTAGTTAGTAAAGAGTTTTCATTTCGCACCACTTGCTTTAATTTCTTCAGCTCAGTAGTAAAGTCATCTTTATCTTGATTATATGCCGTAAGATTATTATTAAGTGGCGTTAATTCGGTTTGATAATATGCACGTAAAGTAAGGTTACCTATTTGGGTTAAGGTGTTAGCAAGCTTGTTACTCCCTTTTAATGTTGGGATCGCCAACTCACTTTGTTGTAAAGTAGAGCCTTTAATTATGTTCAAATTCCATAGAGATATAGCACTAGTTATTACTAGTAAGACTGCAATAATGGCAAAACCACCCATTATTTTCATTGCTACCGTTAAATTCATAAATTTCACCGTGTAAATAGATAGTATTGAGTACGAGTGTAAACTAAATTAATTGCTACTTCCTTGAATGCAGGCCTATATTTTCAAAGCCAATAATCATAGCTTATTTGTCATTATTGTCGATTAGATTATCGGTTAATATAGTTAAAAACTTAACCGTTAATTTTATTATAACAAGCTTAAGCTATTTTTCACCTTTAGTTATTGCTTTATCATAAATTTTTTATTTTTGTTTTACGCTGTGGCAAGGTTCAGTAAACAACTGCTTGTCAGACCATCGTAATAACGTCAGATGTCCGCCCCAAACACAACCAGTATCTAATGCATAAATATTGTCAACAGGACAGTGCCCCATTAATGAAGCCCAATGACCAAATATCCAACTGTAATCTGTTTGTTTTTGGGTAAACTTAAACCAAGGTTTTATATGAGCTGGTGCTTGCTCAACAGAAAGCTTACATGAAAACTCTAAGCCATAATCGAGTTGGCAATAACGCATCCTGGTCAGTGAGTTAACAGTCACTCGAAATTTTTCATCGGCAGATTTGGCCAAAGACCATAGATTGGGCTCTTCGCCATACATTATGGCTAACCAATCATTTCTTAGCGCTGATGCTAGCTTGACATTAACATCTTTTGCTTGTTCCATAGCTTCTGCAGGTGTCCAAAAGGGTGGCAAACCAGCATGACTCATATAAACATTTTCATTGGGTAACTTTTGGATAAGCGGTTGACTAGCAAGCCAATCCATTAGCTCATCAACGTCTGCAGCAGCCAATAATTCATCAAAAAAATCGCTAGCTTTAGCTTTTTTCAAGCCACCATAAATCGCTAGTAAGTGCAGGTCGTGATTGCCTAAAACCACTCGAGCACTATTACCCAGAGCTTTTATGTATCTCAGCGTTTTTAAAGAGCTTGGACCTCTAGCAACCAGATCACCCGCCAGCCAAAGCTGGTCAGTTTCAGGCGAAAAGGCAACTTGGGCAAGTAAGGCGCGTAGTTCGTGATAACAGCCTTGAATATCTCCGACAAAATAGATGGCCATAAACTAAGTGGCGCCGTTAGTTAAGAATGTGCGGCTGAGCTAAACCAAAAACAGGTATTTCAACTTGTTGCAAGTCTTTATCATCACTTAGCATTTGGTAATGGCCCTGCATAGTACCGACCGGGGTTTTTAAGATACAACCACTGGTATAAGTGTATGTGTTGTCTGGCGCTATGATCGGTTGCTTACCAATAACACCTTCACCGGCAACGGTAGAGGTCTTATTATCGCCATCGGTAATCAACCAATAACGAGACAATAATTTAATCGATTTATTACTATTATTGGCAATACTAATCGTATAACTAAATACATAGTTCTTTTCGTTTTCAATCAATTGTGAGGCAATATACTCAGTTTTAACACTGACCGAAATATCATATCCCATAGAAATTGATTCGACTGTAGTTAATGTTGAATCTTCCTTCATAACTCAACCGGATTATCAGTTAAGAAATTTGCTAGTTTGATATAATCTGTGATCGGTAAGTTCTCTGCACGAAGCCTTGCATCAATACCTAAAGCTGCTAATTGTTCAACCGTAAACAATTTTTTAAAACTATTGCGTATCGTTTTTCTACGTTGGTTAAATGCCGCCAAACAAACTTGGTTAAGCGATTTAATATCTTTTACTGGATTTTTAATCTCACCATGAGGAATTAATCTCACGATAGCAGAATCAACCTTAGGCGCTGGCTTAAAAGCTTCTGGGCCTATTTGCATAACAGGGATAACCTGACACTGATATTGCGTCATGATTGAAAGTCGACCATAGGCTTTACAATTTTCACTAGCAGCCATGCGTTGAACAACTTCTTTTTGCAGCATAAAATGCATATCTTTCACGCTATCTTTAAACGTTAAAAGATGAAAAATAAGTGGCGTAGAAATGTTGTAAGGTAAGTTGCCAAAAATTCTTAAAGGTCGTTCTGCGGTCGCTATTTCACTAAAATCAAATTTAAGAGCATCCGCTTCGTAAATAGTAATTTTATCAGCAATAAAAGGATGATGGCGTAAACGATGGGCAAGATCTCTGTCAAGTTCGACAACAGAGATAGCTCCTGCTCGGTCAATAACCGGTTCGGTTAATGCACCTAATCCAGGACCAATCTCGATAAGATTTTCTCCAGGCTCAGGGTCGATAGCATCAACAATTTTACTGATCACACCTTCGTCATGTAAAAAGTTTTGTCCAAAGCGTTTTTTGGCCTGGTGGCCTAGATGAGTTTTATTATTCATGATTGATTATTTGCTAATTTAATGGCTGTGGTGATTGCTTCAATAAAGCTTCCTGGGTCAGCTAAGTTGGTACCCGCTAATTCAAGTGCGGTACCGTGATCTACCGAGGTTCGAACAAAAGGTAAGCCTAAGGTAATATTAACCGAAGCGCCAAAGCCTTTATATTTCAAGACTGGCAAGCCTTGATCATGGTACATAGTTAAAATGGCATCAGCATCGCTTAAATACTTCTCCTGAAAGATAGTATCTGCGGGTAATGGCCCAATAAGCTTGATGCCTTCATCTCTGAGTACATTTAAGGCTGGGATCATCACATCGATTTCTTCTCGACCTAGATGCCCATCTTCACCCGCATGAGGGTTTATGCCACATACGTAGATTTTAGGCTCTTTAATACCAAATTTATTAATAAGATCGGTATTTAAAATACGGGTGACTTTTTGTAAACGTTCTGCGGTGATCGCTTTAGAAACATAAGCTAAAGGAATATGCGTTGTCACTAAGGCAACTCTTAAGCCTTCTGTAGCCAACATCATCACGACATCGGCACAATTAGCTTGGCTAGCAAAATATTCAGTATGACCACTAAAAGCGATACCCGCTTTATTAATTAACCCTTTATGCACGGGGCCAGTAACAATAGCATCGATTTCACCAGAGATATTTTTTTCACTGGCAATTCTTAATGTTTCAATGACATAACTTCCATTTTCAGCATTAAGTTCACCAGGAATACAAGCCTCAGCCATATCGACAGACAATATCGTTAGTGTCCCTGCTTTTTGAGGTTTAGCAACTTTCGAGCCATCATAATCAATAAATGTTAATGGTAAACCTAAAACTTTAGCGCGCTCTTGCATTAACTTTTTACAAGCAATCACTACAAGCTCAACGGGCCAATCTTGCTGAGCAATGAAGACGGTTAAGTCTGGGCCAATTCCTGCAGGTTCGCCTGGCGTGATAGCTATACGCTTTGTCATTATTTTGTATCTCGACTAAAAATCTCTACATAGGCTTCATCACGAAGCTCTTTAATCCAACGCGCACTTTCTAAACCAAACTTTCTATTGAATAAAATGCGACGAGCTTTGCTTTCGTTCATTTGTTCTGTCGCATCAAGTGTTCTTCGACCCGTTAATTGCGCTAAATGCCAACCAAATGAAGTTCTAAAAGGTTTATGTATTTCATCTACCTTTAATCGGGCTAACGCCGCCTTAAAAGTAGGATCGTAGACATCAGGGTCGGTCCAGCCTAGATCACCACCTCGCACTGAAGTAGGTCCGTCTGAATACTCTTTAGCTAAGTCGCCAAAATCAGCTTCACCTGCGTTAACTCTTTCCATAAGACCTAGTAGAATACTTTCAGCTTTGGCTTCACTTAAGATAACAGAAGGCTCAATCAATATGTGCCGTGCTTTTACTTCTTCTACTTCAACGATTTGCAAACCACGAATATCTATAATTTTTACAATACTAAAACCTAAACCGGTACGGATAGGTCCTAAAATTGATTCTTTTTTCTCGCCATCAACAATTGATGAGAATAATGTCGGTAATTCATTGATATTTTTCCAACCTAAATCGCCACCTTCTAAGGCATTTGAACCGCCTGAAGAAGCAATAGCAATTTTCGCAAAGTCACTGCCGTTATTAAGTAATTCAATCACTTTTTCAGCGCGAACTTTAGCGGCATTCATATCATCTTGTGTTGAATTCGCAGGGAACTCAATCAGTATGTGTCCCAGACGATATTCAACATCCGTATTAATTTTTTCTTCCATAGAAGAAATCAAATTAGCCACATCTTGTGGTGAAACATAAATACGACGACTAACACTATTACGGCGTACCTCGCCAGAAATAAGTTCAGTTCTGACTACTTCACGATACTTATCGTAATCTGTGCCATCTTTTACAAGATTCTGACGAAACTGGTCTAACGTTAGTTTTTCTTCTTTCGCCATATTCGTTAGCGTTTCATCAAGTTGTGCATCACTCACTTGCACACCCATACGTTCGCCTAACTGAGTGATCAACGCATCGTTGATCAACTTTTCAGTGACCTGTGTTCTTAACGCTTTATCTGATGGTAAACTTTGATCATTCTTTAGTGCTTGTTTTTTTATCGTTTCAATGAGGTCTCTTATTTCAGATTCCAAAACAACACCACCATTTACAATGGCTGATACTCGATCAAGTTCAACTTGTTGTGCTTGTACTGGAAAAAAAGATGTTACCGTCAAAGCGCTTGTTAAAAGTAAAAATTTCAATGATTTTTTCATGTATCGTCTATTTCTTATATTTAATTATTGAGAAAGTAAGGGCGTTTGTAGCCAAATATACTTGAGTTGAACATATCTGTAATGTCTTTTGTTCTCATGCTAAATCTTAGCATAAAACCATTGTTGAATTCATCGCGATTTTTATTATTACTCGATGGTTCATCAAAGTTTGCTGTAATATAACGATGATAAGCAAAACTCAGTGACCAACAGCAACTTTGGTACTGTAAACCCGCATAAGTTTCTATACTTCGATTTTGCTGTAAATCTTGAGTTACTCGGCTAATAACTTGCCAATTTTTATTTATACTGACATTCCCCGCTAAAGATAGTTGCTCTAATGTTATACCTGAGACATCACGAGTGTATCGATGGTTCAATTGTATTGTTTGATTTTCACCAAAAAGATAATCAATACTGGTTTGACTCTTGTTGGTAACATCATCTTCTGTATTATATTGAATGTCGCTACTGAACTGCCAACTACTATTTATACGAGCGTAGACTTCTGCCGCTAATGCCGAAGCATCCGCTACAATTCCTTGGTTTTCTTCAAAGGTAAAATTACTGTCATTAAGATAAACAATTCGTCCTATGCTAACCCTAAGTTGTTCTTGATTGGCACTGTCGAGTAAACGACTCGTTATTCCCCAAGAATATTGATTAGCTTGAGCTATCCTATCTAAACCACTAAAACGTTTATCACGAAATAGGCCGTTATAGTCATCTTGTAGTGTGGTTGTATCATATAGCCCTATATTACTTTGATCTTTTTCAGGAATATAAAGATATTGCAGTTGCGGCTCTAAGGTTTGTGTAAAACTATTTCCCCAAAAATGACTTTGCCTATCAAAATTAACCCCACCATGAAAACGGACTTTAGGTAATGTTCTGCTTACACTTTCTTCAAGCTCACTTTCCAAAGGAATATTGTCTTGTTGGTAATGGGTTTGTAGTATTTTAAATTCTGAATTCAAAAACCAAGCTGGCGTAACCAAAGGGAAGGTTAAACCCGCTTCAACATGATAGCGCTGTGCGGTTACTTGAGTTTTATCGGCATTGTCAAAATTGGTGACTTCAGAATAGACATCGAATAACCCGTCTAAAACATCAATTTTTTGATGGCTGGCAAGTTCGAGTTGAGCAAGCGCTTTATAGTTTGTTTTATTATCGCCGAGTACTTCAAAGTCTTGTAATTTTACCTTGGCTTGCCAACTATCCGCAAAATAAGCTAATTCACCGGTTTGATATAAGTAAGCATCATTATCATTGTAGTGCTTACTACCAATATCAACTAAATAGTTATCATCACTAATTGTTGTGTAGTCAACGAAAGCGCGAAAGCGCTCTGAAAAGGTGCCAACATGTTGCATACGCACTAAATATCGTGCATCGGTGCTATTTTCTTGTTCATTGTCTTGATTTAGATATTCGAGATCAAATTGTCCTTGTTGTTCATCATGCAAATAACGAAATTCTGTTATTAATTGACTGCCACGCCTTAACATGTATTTTGGGGTAATCGTCGCATCAATATTAGGGGCAATATTCCAGTAATAAGGAATTGACGTGGTAAAACCTGATTTACCTGAATTACCAATTTCAGGATATAAAAAACCAGATTGTCTATCATCACCAATAGGAATCGTAAAATAAGGTAGGTAAAAGACTGGCACATTAAAAACTGAAAACCTTGCATTATAAGCTTCTAAATAACGTTCATCTTTAGAAATATTAATTTCGCTGGCATTCATTTGCCAATCAGGTGAAGCGCCATAACAAGTAGTAAAGGAAGAGTCAATTAATGACAAGGTACCTTCTCTAGACACAGAAATAATACCAGCACCACCGTGTCCTGCTATTCCCGCAAGTTGATACTGAGTATTTTTCAAGGTAGTCGCGCCGAGCGATTCACTTATGTTCAATTGGTCGGCAAAAATATCAATGCCTTTATTTTGAAAGTGAATATCGCCCGTGGCCTTAACCGATGAACTTTCTCTATTAAGCTCAATCTCATTAGCAAGAATTGTCTGCTGACTGTTAATCAACATTACATTGCCGGTAAATTTAGCGACTTTATTTTTATTAATACCCGATTTATCAGCTAAAATAGTGATCACTTTACTCTTTTCAGTAGATTGAGTAGCGGTTAACTGTGGGTAAGTCGGTATAGGGCATTGAACCATACCATCGAGAATATCGGTAACTTGTTGAGCAACACTATATTTAGCCATTGATAAACAAGTAATTATTAAAATTAAATAGCGCGGAAATGACATTAAAAGTCCGATAGATGAATGATTAAAGCAACAAAGATGAAAACGAGCCACATTTTATACTCAAACACTTAGATAATATAGCAATTTTCTTTAGGGTGCTAATTCGGTATATTGGTAATACGGGTTGGCATTACTCATTTATGCCCTCACCTAAGATAACTATTAGTACCATTTACTTGAGGAATAGAAAACTTGCCAAGCTCTCGAATTCAAGCGTTACACCTATGGTTGGATAAACAATTTTCAGGCGAACATATTCAATTGACCCCCTTAACTGGCGATGCTGGCTTTCGCTGCTATTATCGTTTTTCGATAAAGGGTCGTTCATTTATCGCCGTTGATGCCCCTAAAGATAAATCTAATAACGCGGCTTTTGTTTTTATGCAAAAGAGCCTTAAGGATAATAATGTCTTAGTGCCTGAAATTATTGCGGCTGATTTATCACTAGGTTTTCTTTGCTTAGCTGATTTTGGTGAAACGCTATTAGCTGATATTTTATCGACTGAAAATATCATTATCACCTATCAAAAAGCTATCGATATTTTACCAAAAATTCAATCTGCATTGCCCAAGAATACTCAAGAATTACCACATTATGATCAAACATTTGTTGAGCTTGAACTGAATATTTTCTCACAATGGTTATTAACTGAGCACTTATCAATTATATTAACTGCTGATGAGCAACAGCAGTTAACAGACTGCTTTTCACTATTAACAGAAAATATGCTTAGCCAACCGCAAGTCTTGGTGCACCGAGATTACCATAGTAGAAATATTATGGTCCTCGAGGATAACAATTTTGGCATTATTGACTTTCAAGACGCTGTCATTGGTCCTATCACTTACGATATCGTCTCGTTACTCCGTGACTGCTACCTGAAATGGCCGAACGAGTCTGTTTCATTGTTACTAAACCGCTATATAGATATGATGACAGAGCACTATTCATTAAACGATATCACTCGCCAGCAATGGCAGCGCTGGTTCGACTTAACTGGCTTACAACGTCACATTAAAGCGAGTGGTATATTTGCCCGTTTACATCATCGCGATAATAAAAGCCGCTACTTAAAAGATATTCCGCTAACACTTAGCTACCTTGTTGAGATCAGTGAACAATACCCTGAATTAGCCTCTTTACATCAGCTTTTATTAGTGAAAGTGCTGCCTGCGATGCAAAACCTTAAAGCAGGTATATTAACATGAAAGCGATGATTTTAGCCGCTGGTCGTGGTGAACGTATGCGCCCCTTAACGGATCATTGCCCAAAACCTTTACTCAGAGTAGCGGGGATCCCGCTAATCGAATACCATATTAATAAACTCGCCCAGTGTGGCATCACAGATATTGTCATTAACTATGCCTGGTTAGGAGAGATGATCGTTGACTATTTAGGTGATGGTAAAAAATTCGGGGTTAATATAAGCTACAGTCCAGAAAATACTGGTGCACTTGAAACGGCTGGCGGTATTATTCAGGCGCTACCTTTATTAAGCAATAACAATGATAATGACATCTTTATGCTGATAAACGGCGATATATTTACTGATATTAACTTTGCTAACTTACCGACATTAGCCAAAGACCGGTTAGCGCATATCTGCTTAGTTAACAATCCTGATCATAATATAAAAGGTGATTTTATTTTTGATAACAATCAACTCACCAATATTGTAAATCAGTCAGAATCAACACAGAAAAATACTTACACCTTCAGCGGTATTAGTTTATTTCGCGCTGATTTTTTTAAAGATAAAAATACCATGTCGGTATTAAAGCTTGGTCCGATGATCAAAAGTGCGGTAAGCGACGGCAAGGTTTCAGCCAGCATACTTGATTGTGCATGGACCGATGTTGGTACGCCAGAACGTTTAGCGTATCTAAATAGATAAGTTAATCAATTAATAACACAAACAGGTAATATTGATAATGAGAATATGGGGAAAACTTTTAGGCTTTATATTTGGTTTTATGCTGAGTAAAAACCTACTAGGTGCATTAATAGGCATGTTTATTGGTCATAACTTTGATAAAGGCCGAGGGCTTAATTTCAATAATCTTTCAGGCTCGAAAAGCTCAGAAAGTGAACGTCAGAGCGCATTCTTTTACACTTCTTTTTCAGTGATGGGCTACATGGCAAAAGCGAATGGCTTAGTATCTAAGCATGAAATTGAATTCGCCAATGCTTATATGGACAAATTATCGTTGCAAGGAGAGTCAAGACAACAAGCCCAAGATGCCTTTAGAGAAGGTAAAGTTGTGGGTTTTCCACTCAACGATAACCTTGCCAAATTCAAACAAGTTTGCGGAAATCGTCATGATTTATTATTGCTCTTTTTAGAGATTCAAATTCAAGTGGCTTTTGCTGATGGACACCTAGACAGTGATGAACGCCAAGCCTTACACACCATAGCGCAGCAATTAGGCTTTTCAAGTAAAGAGCTTGATAGACTCTTAGAGATGATTATCGCTGGTGCACAATTTCATCAAGGTCAATCAGGTAAAAGCTCTCAATCTCAATTAGAGAATGCCTACAAAGTGTTAGGTGTTGCAGCAGACACACCTGAAAAAGATATTAAGAAAGCTTATCGAAAGTTAATGTCGCAACATCATCCAGATAAGTTGGTTGCTAAAGGTTTGCCACCAGAAATGATGGAAATTGCCAAGCAAAAAGCACAAGATATTCAAGGGGCATACGAGTTAATCACTAAAAATAAATAACCGCTAATGCTTGTTATTTAGCCGTAGAGAGAGTGCCTAGCTTGCAAGGCACTCAATAAAAAACGCATACTAGCGTATGCGTTTTTTATTCTTTAAAGTGTTTATTTTCGTTGATAAACACAAAAATCCATATCAAAACAATTTTTTTCATCGGCACTGAGTTTAACACTACTGGTTAGTTGCCAATCTTCCACCGTATTATATTCAGGAAACTGAGTGTCGCCATCGATATCGGCTTTGATATGAGTAATGTAAAGACGGTTAGCTAACGGCAAACAATGGCTGTAAATAGCACCACCACCAATGACCATCACTTCGTCTACTTCACCCGCTAGTAGCAAAGCTTGCTCGACTGACGTAGCACTGTCTACTCCATCAGCGCGGTAGTTTTGGTCACGTGAAATAACAATATTTTGTCTACCGGGTAAAGGACGACCAATAGATTCATAGGTTTTTCGCCCCATAATAATCGGCTTACCTAACGTCGTTTTTTTAAAATAGGCTAAATCAGCGGGTAAATGCCACGGCATATTATTATCTTTGCCAATAATACGGTTATCAGCGTGGGCGACAATCATCGAAAGTAGGGTCATTAACATGGTCTCTCTAAAGGGAATAATTCACTATTTACTTAATGAAATAACTCATTATTGTTTCACGGGCTTATTTAACATCACTCATCAGGGGATGATAGCGATTTAACCCCTAAAAAAAAAGCTCAAGTAAATTATACTTGGGCTTTTTTATAACAACTAACTAAATGAACAGTGAATAATTACTTACGATATTCAACTTCTACATCGTATTCATCTTCATCCCAGTCTTCGTCACCTAATTCGTCTTCAACGCCGGATACCGCTTCTTCGTGGTAAGTATCCCACTTGAACTCAACCGTTTTATCTTCAGGTGTTTCTTCGATTTCTGGAGGAAGTCCTTCGATAAAAGTCATTACGCCTTGCGTTAGGTCAGCGGTACCAAATTTATTGATAGCAGAGACACTTCGTACTTCGCCAGTCCAATTTAAGCCAGCAACAATACTATCTGTTAGCGCTTTCGCTTCATCTTCTAACATTAAATCAAGCTTGTTAAACACTAACCAGCGCGGTTTAGCAAAAAGTTTTGCTGAATGACGCTCTAATTCACTGATAATAGTTTTAGCGTTTTCAAGAGGATCAGAACCATCGGCAGGCATTACATCAACAAGATGTAATAAAATTCGACAACGCTCTAGATGCTTAAGAAACTGTGTACCTAGGCCTGCGCCTTCTGCTGCGCCTTCAATCAAACCAGGAATATCAGCAATAACGAAACTACGTTGCGTATCTAGGCGAACTACACCTAAATTTGGCGCCAACGTAGTAAAGGGATAATCTGCAACTTTAGGTCGAGCCGCTGAAACACTGCGTATCAAAGTAGACTTACCTGCATTAGGTAAACCTAACAAACCTACATCAGCGAGTAATAATAGCTCAAGTTTAAGACTACGTATTTCGCCCGGTGTACCATCGGTTTTTTGGCGAGGAGCGCGGTTAGTACTACTTTTAAAACGCGTATTGCCTAAACCATGCCAGCCGCCTTTTGCCACTAACATTTTTTGTTCATTGCGGGTTAAGTCACCTAATTGTTCACCGGTGTCTACATCCATAGCACGTGTACCAACAGGCACTTTCAAAATTAAATCTTCTGAACCTTTACCCGTACAATCACGACTTTGACCATTTTGACCGCGCTTAGCACGATGAAAACGCTCGAAGCGGTAATCAATTAAGGTATTCAGGCTTTCGTCAGCCATTAAATAAACGTCACCGCCGTCACCGCCGTCACCACCATTAGGTCCGCCGTATTCAATGTACTTTTCTTTTCGAAAACTTACACAACCGTTGCCGCCGTCTCCGGCCTCAACTCTAATTTCAACTTCATCAACGAATTTCATGGTGCTTTGAAACACTCCAAGATTAAACTATTGCCTTATTATAAGTTATTTTTTGCACTTACGAAAACAAAGTTATTTTTTATACAAAATGAATACCCTTTGAACTAATTAAAGTTACATCATTAAAAGTAAATAAAATTTCAACAACAAGGCGCTTGGTTAAGCAATAGCTGACTATTGGGATTGAAGCAACGAAGTTATTGACTATTTAGGTCATTTAAAAATGAGTCGTTAATTAGTGTAATGAGTATTAGATACTCAAGTAATTAAGTATCAAAAAAAAACCCTGCTTAAAGCAGGGTCTTTATTAAGTTTGAGTAACGTTACTAAGCAACAATACTTACAAACTTACGGTTTTTAGGACCTTTAACATCAAATTGTACTTTACCATCAGTTAAAGCAAATAATGTGTGGTCTTTACCAATACCCATGTTTGTTCCAGCGTGGAATTTAGTACCACGTTGACGAACAATAATGTTTCCAGCTAATACAGCTTCGCCACCAAAACGCTTAACACCAAGGCGTTTAGCTTCTGAATCGCGACCATTTCGTGTACTACCTGCAGCTTTCTTATGTGCCATTTTAAATCGCTCCTAATTAGCCGTTGATGCCAGTAATTTTCACTTCAGTGAACCATTGACGATGGCCCGCTTCTTTACGTGAATGCTTACGACGTTTAAATTTAACAATTTTAACTTTATCAGCACGGCCTTGATTTACAATCTCAGCTACTACTTTACCACCAGCAATGTAAGGCGCGCCTACATTAACGGCTTCGCCGTCAGCGATCATTAAAACGTTATCGAATTCTACTGTTGCACCAATTTCAAGCTCAAGCTTTTCAAGGCGAACTGTTTGTCCTTCAGTTACACGGTGTTGCTTACCGCCACTTTGGAATACAGCGTACATACCTACTCCGTAAAGCGTCATTTTATTTAGACGCTAGATTTTAAAATATAGGGCGCGAATTCTACGCGAAGATTTTTATTCAGGCAAGTCTAATTCGCATCTATTTCTATTTAATTTGCTTATCGATAAACTATTCCGCTACAGCCCTTTATTGCTAAATAATTTCGTGTAAACTCATGCTTCATAAAATCTCTCAAATACAACAACAAAGGTAGCTATAGCTTTCTATGGATATCAAACATATACAAGCCCTTGCTCAACAAGATATGACAGCGGTAAATAATGTTATTTATTCGCAAATAAATTCTGACGTTGCGTTAATTAATCAGCTTGGCGTTTATATTGTCAATGCCGGTGGAAAACGCATGCGCCCCATATTGACGGTTCTCGCCGCACGTGCTTTTGGTTATCAAGGTAATGATCATATCTCTATTGCCGCCATTATTGAGTTTATTCACACCGCGACCTTATTACATGATGATGTTGTTGATGAATCAAACATGCGTCGTGGCCGAGAAACCGCTAATGCATTATTTGGTAATAGTGCCAGTGTACTCGTTGGTGACTTTCTTTATACTCGCTCTTTTCAGATGATGACCAAGTTAGGCAATATGAGAATAATGGATATATTGTCTGATACCACTAACATTGTTGCCGAAGGTGAAGTCTTGCAGTTAATGAACTGTAATGACCCTAACACCACCGAAGAAAGTTATTTTCAGGTTATTTACTGCAAAACAGCGAAACTGTTTGAAGCCGCAACACGTTTAGCAGCAGTTATTGCCGGGCAAGATGAAAAAACTGAAAAAGCGATGCAAGAATACGGTAAATACTTAGGCACAGCTTTTCAATTGGTTGACGATATTATGGACTACACCGCCGATGCTAAAGCGATGGGAAAAAATATTGGTGATGATTTAGCTGAAGGCAAACCTACTTTGCCATTACTTTATGCCATGAAGCACGGTAATGCGCAGCAAAAACAGCTAATAAGCGACGCTATTGAACATTGCAATGGTATGGAGCATTTAGACGAAATACTCGCTGCAATGGAGCAAACAGGCTCTCTCGTCTACACACAAAAGCAAGCCGAGCAAGAAGCGGATAAAGCCATTGATGCGTTAAAAATACTGCCCGAGTCTGAACATAAGCAAGCGCTGATATCTCTGGCCCATATTGCTGCAAATAGAAGCGTATAATGATGAAGACCCATTTTGGCTTTTATCTTAATCTTCTTGCTATTTTGTTATTTATTCCAGGGATATTATTACCGATGTTCTCTTTGAGCATGGATGTTAGCGCCACTATTGCTGGACCTGCGTTTACCTCAGAGTTAATTAACAAGGAGCTTTCCCTGTTAACTACAATTCAAGAGCTGTGGCAAAACGAGCGTATATTAGTGTCCGTGCTCATTTTTATTTTCTCTATTTGTATTCCTTTATTGAAAACGGCCTTAGTAGCTTGGTCTTATTTTAAAAGGAAGACTCAATTAGAAAGAAAAATCATTAGCTTTGTTGGTGCAATTGGAAAATGGTCAATGGCTGACGTTTTTGTTGTGGCGATATTCCTAGCTGTTTTGTCGACTAACCATGCAGAAACAGCAAGCCAACAAACGTTAAGTATTATGGGCTTTAAACTCAATTTAATGATCAGCAGTGAAACGCTGTCGGCTGTCGGCCCTGGTTTTTATTTCTTTTGTGCTTATTGTTTACTGTCATTAGTTGGCACGCAGCTGAGTCAAAGTGGTCTAAAAAGCCAACTTAACAACTAGTCCTTTAATTTGTTCATCGATATTATCTGCAACAGCATTATCATTGATTATTTTTAGAGATAAAAAAACCGCTAGTCTTTACAGAGCAGCGGTTTTTTTTATTGCAAAAACATCAGTCAGTAAATATAAATTTACTGAATAAGGCTAATGCTAACGTTCAACAAATTAACCTTTGATGAAGTTAATACCTTCAGCAATGTCAGCTTTTAATGTGTCTAACATATCAACTTTCGCTTTTTCTTCAAAAGCACTTAGTTTACCGTAAGATAAAATTTCGCTAACGCCATTTACGCCTAAACGTACCGGTTGTGCGAAAAATTGTGCATCTTCACCTGCGCCTTCAACGTAAGCGTAATCAACCACGTCTTCGCCTTGTAAACCTTTAACTAAAGACATACAAAAACGAGCTGCAGCAGCGCCCATAGATAAAGTAGCAGAACCACCACCGGCTTTAGCATTAACAACTTCAGTACCTGCGTTTTGAATGCGAGGTGTTAAAGCAGCAACTTCTTCATCAGTAAAAGTAACGCCTTCAACTTGTGAAAGAAGTGGTAAAATAGTGGTACCTGAGTGGCCACCAATTACTGGAACTTTAACTTCAGCAACGTTTAAGCCTTTTAATTCAGCAACGAACGCTTCACTACGAATAACATCTAGCGTAGTAATACCAAAGACACGAGCCGCGTCATAAGTACCTGCTTTTTTGAAGACTTCAGCAACGATAGGAACCGTGCCGTTAACTGGGTTAGTAATAATACCCACTAACGCTTTAGGACAGTTTGCAACAATGCCTTCTGCTAATGTTTTAATAATGCCCGCATTAACAGCGAACAAATCAGCACGATCCATACCTGGCTTACGTGGCATGCCTGCTGGAATTAAAACGATATCAGCACCTGTTAATGCGTCGCCTAATGCGTCAGCACCAAAACCTTCAACTTTAACGGCTGTAGGTATGTGTGATAAATCAACAGCAACACCTGGAACAACTGGTGCTACGTCATACAAAGATAGCTCAGAACCCGCTGGTAATTGA
This sequence comes from Colwellia sp. MB3u-55, assembly GCF_014076785.1. NCBI lineage: Bacteria > Pseudomonadati > Pseudomonadota > Gammaproteobacteria > Alteromonadales > Colwelliaceae > Colwellia > Colwellia sp. MB3u-55. The sequence continues at coordinate 105,661 of NZ_JACGUS010000020.1, read as the reverse complement.
GTTTTTAATAATAATGATAACGCTTGGCCGATTCCGCCAGCAGCGCCTAAAACAGCAACTTTCATTTGATGTCTCCGGTAGTTAAAGAATATTTGAGTAAATACGTAAATTTTCGTGCCCAAAAGATATAGCATCGGCCACTAAAAAACAATTAATATTAAACTATATATGGCATTAGGATACCGTATAATACTTTTAATGAAATAATACTTAGGTCTTACTTCCTCATCATTAAGAATTTAAGATTAAAAAAAGTGTAGTAGAAAAATAACAAAGAGTACCGTTAAATTATGACAGTTTCACAAAAACAAGAAGCATTAACACAAGCTTTTAAAGATTTATTAAAGCAAGAGCAGTTTGGTTCTCAAGGCGATATAGTTGATGCGTTGAAGAAACAAGGTTTTGATAATATCAGCCAGTCAAAGGTTTCACGTATGCTCAGTAAATATGGCGCAGTTCGCACCCGTAACGCTCGCCAAGAAATGGTTTATTGTTTACCGGCTGAACTAGGCGTTCCAACAGCAAAAAGCCCTTTACGCCAACTAGTGATAGATATTGAATACAATGAAGTCATGATTATTGTTAGAACCAGCCCAGGCGCTGCCCAGTTAATCGCTCGCTTACTTGATAGTTTAAGTAAAAGCGATGGAGTACTGGGTACGATTGCTGGTGATGATACTATTTTTATTGCCCCAACCCATGTTGGACAAATAAAAGAAACCATTGCTAAATTAGAGTTACTGTTTTCAAGAAACTTAAATTAAGCTAAGTTCGAAGACAGTTAGCCAGAGTAATATCGCAATTTTATCGCTTTATTAAAGTGCCAACTTAGCTAAAAAATTCAAACTTGGTGCAAAAAAAGATGCGCCAGTTTCTGCTTGGGTATATTTAAGTAAGTGGTCAAAATGACCATGAGCATCACTTTGAATCATGGCTTTTAACATCATCTCAAATGGCTCAGGCGAGCGGCAATAAGAAACAAAAAACAAGCCCTGTAACTTCATATCACCATACGGCATACTTTGTCGTACTATTTCGATAGCGTTACCGTCTTCGTCTTTAAGGTTTACTCGCTTAGTATGCGCGGTTGCTGGTTTATTTTCATTGGAATATTCTTCATTGTCCAGTTTTGTTCGTCCAAAAATATCTTCTTGGTCTTTAACCTTTAAGTTATCCCATAAGTTCAGATTATGGCGATAACGTTGAATATGTAAATAACTGCCCGCCGCAAATTCTTCACTCTCTTCATTAGCAATTAGCGCAACTTTGCGGCGGTGTGAACCTTGTGGGTTTTCTGTGCCATCGACAAAACCCGTTAAATCACGACCATCAAGAAACCTAAAAGCACGCACTTGCTCAGCCAGTTCAACGCTGTTGGCTAATAAAGAACAAACCTTGGTACTAACAATATGGTTAACGTCTGCACGGTCGCTTCTTATTTCGATATAAAGATCATAACTATCAGCCGGAGCTGCGCGATCATCACATTCAAGCGCGGAAAAAGGCTTTAAATTTTTAGGTCTTCCCTGAGGATACAGCTCATCCCAATAGTTAGCACCAATGGCAATAACACCAGCTAAATTGGATTCTGAAAAACGATCAGCGTAATGATCGAATAAGGCAGGTAATCGAGATAGTGCGTGACGAACATGAGCATTTTTATCATCTAAAACATTAAACATCAGATAATAACCGTGCAAACTAGGTTCTGCGCAAATACCGAATTGTTCTCTTGCCATCAAAATTCCCAAAAATGTAATATATATTAATATTTCAATTTTACACAGTTTCTTAAAATTCACAGTAAATCATTTACGATAATAAAATAAGATAAAACCGTGTTGCTTTTTACAGCTATGCCAACGCACCATTATTATTATCGGCGCAAGTACTGATAATTTCTCTGCCGCTAAAAGTATTAGCCTTTATTTTGTACATAAAAAAAACAGCCCTTAGGCTGTTTTATTATTTATCTTGTTAATATAGATAACACTAGTTGGTATTAAGTAAACTCAGGGTAAGCTTCCATACCACAATCTGATTTATCCATACCTTGATACTCTTCTTCTTCAGTTACACGAATACCCATAACTTTCTTAAGTACATACCAGACCACAAAACTTGCACTAAATACCCAGACAAAGATCGTTGCTGCACCGATTAATTGTCCACTAAAGCTTGAAGCAGGGTTAGTAAGAGGAACAAGCAGTAAACCAAACAAACCAACGACACCGTGTACTGAGATAGCACCTACTGGATCATCTATTTTCAGTTTATCTAAACCAACCACTGACAAGACAACGATGATACCAGCGACCATACCAAACAAGGTTGCTTGCAATGCTGTGGGTGTTGAAGGCTCAGCAGTAATAGCGACTAATCCCGCTAATGCTCCGTTTAATGTCATGGTTAAATCTGCTTTTTTAAATAGTAATTTAGCAAAAATTAACGCGGCGATAGCGCCACCAGCGGCCGCTGCATTGGTATTTAAAAAGACCATAGCAACTGAATGTGAACTGTTGATATCAGCAAGCTTTAAAACTGAACCACCGTTAAAGCCAAACCAACCCATCCATAAAATAAACGTGCCTAATGTCGCCATAGGTAAGTTAGCACCTGGAATGGCATTAATACGACCATCTGCTCCATATTTACCCTTACGTGCGCCAAGTAGCAAGACACCGGCTAATGCTGCTGATGCACCTGCCATGTGGACAATACCCGAGCCAGCAAAATCAGAAAAACCTAAGTCACCTAGGGTGTACAAACCAAAGACAGCATTACCGCCCCAAGTCCAGCTACCTTCTAGTGGATAAATAACGGCGGTTAACACAACGGTAAAAATAAGGAATGCCCATAATTTCATGCGTTCAGCGACGGCACCAGAAACAATCGACATCGCTGTTGCAACAAAGACCACTTGAAAGAAGAAGTCAGACGCTTTGGAGTATATAGCTCCGCCATTAAAACCATCTTCACGGCCAGAAAATTCTTTTAATACCGCATCAGCATCGACTGTTTCGATGCCAGATAAGAAGAAACCACCACCGTACATAATTTCGTAACCGCAGGCCAAATACATCATGCAAGCAATAGCATAAAGCGCGACGTTTTTAGTCAAAATTTCTGTAGTATTTTTTGCACGCACTAAACCGGCTTCTAACATAGAGAAACCCGCGGCCATCCACATAACAAGAGCACCACATATCAAGAAATAGAAAGTGTCCATTGCGTATTGTAATTGAAAAATATTTTGTTCCATGATTTACCCCTTAAATAGCTTCAACATCTTGCTCACCAGTACGAATACGTACAGCTTGCTGTAAGTCATAGACAAATATTTTACCATCGCCAATTTTACCTGTGTGCGCCGACTCGGTAATTGCTTTAACTAAGCGTTCAACAACATCATCATTGACAGCAATTTCAAGTTTCACTTTCGGTAAAAAGTCCACTTGATACTCAGCACCACGATACAGTTCGGTATGACCTTTTTGTCGTCCAAAACCTTTTACCTCACTGACAGTTAATCCTTCAACACCTATTTCAGAAATTGCTTCTCTGACATCATCCAGTTTGAAAGGTTTTATTATTGCGTTAACCATTTTCATTATGTTTAGCCTTATTTATGATTTGTACATAACAATACAAATGTTATGCCAAAGACTAAAATACTTATTATTCATAAGGTTAAAATAAAAAATTAAAAAAATGCTGTTAACAAGCACTTTATTGGTGCATGAAATTTTATCAATGACAGTAATTGGTGCATGATTTAATTGATCACCGCCACTTAAGTTGAGAATTCACGGCAACTTGAGAATTAATTTTGGAATTTTGTTTATGTTCAATGTTAAAATTTATATCGACAGATAAAAAATGACGCTAATTACACTGGATACATACTTCTAGATAGGCCCATATGTGGGTTCGAGTTTATTTCTAAATTTTTTCCTGCATAGTTAAACTCTGCAAATATGTGTTTATTAAATAATGATAAAGATAAAGATAAATTAAGAGTTAATCTAAGAAGCTGAGTCATTAAATAAAAATAGCTTTAAACGCGCAATTCACATCTGTTTTTGGCACTTTGGAGATAGTAGACTTGATAAATATCACTAATGACTATGGTAACTTTGTGGCATTAGTGAACCTTTGATAATTACTTTCACCAGCATAATGATGTTCTACTGCTAAGACTTTCTTAATGCACATTGTGGAAGCTACAACACCGCTATAGCTGCTGCTTGCTGCCTGCTGCCTGCTGCCTGCTCATTGTTGTCCTTGTAAATTCATCTTGCAACGCTAATTTTTGCCATATTGAAGATGTTAGCATTTGATAATTTATACTGAAGATAGTTGTATGCTTTGGTTGAGGCGGACATGGACGAAAAATCAAATTATGCTAGCGGTTTTCTGATGGCCGGCGTTCTTCATAGATGGAATACCTTTTTATTGATGATAACCAATTAAATTTACCATTTCAGTAATTAGGATGGAATATCAATTACAAGTAAACTAATATCAAATTACTCGACACTGCATACCCCTCATATTATTTCGAAGAGAAAGGATATCAGGCGCATACAAGTCTCTCACAAAGGAACGTTACATTTGATTGCAAGCTTTAAAATATATTCAAAATCATTTTTTTTATCATTGCTTATATTAATCAGCAGCTTAACAATTACCTATATAGCATTCTATTCTACTCAGGCTGCTACTGAGAAAAATGTTCAAATTTATTTCGATTTCCGAGTGAGAGAGGCCATTAAGCGTATTGAAAATCGAGTAGCGTTTTATAAAGAATCACTACGCGGAATCGGGGGCTTATTCAAGGCATCAACGAGTGTCTCACGTGATCAATTCAAACGTTACACTTCTTCACTTAATCTGGAGGAACATTTTCCGGGAATACAGGGAGTTGGCTTTTCTATTTTGATCCCATCGGTATCAAAAAATAATCATATAGATACAATCCGCAGAGAAGGGTTCCCAGACTATTCAATCTACCCTGAAGGTAAGCGTGAGGTTTACTCATCAATCATTTATCTTGAACCTTTTTCAGATCGTAATTTGTGGGCGTTTGGATATGATATGTTCTCTGAAGAAGTGCGTAAGAGAGCTATGCAAAATGCTATTGATAATGACAAAATATCACTGTCTGGTAAAGTTAGATTAGTTCAAGAATCTGGAACGAATGAACAGGCTGGGTTTTTAATGTACCTACCGATTTACGAAAGGGATAAGCCTCATACATTAATTACTGAACGTCGGGAGAACATTGTTGGTTGGGTATATTCAGTTTTTCGAATGAATGATTTTATGAAAGGTGTCCATGGGGAGTATGCTAACGACCTCGATCTCGATATTTTTGATGGTGATGCCATATCATACGAAACACTAATGTTTGATTCTAATGAGTCGTTATCATTGGGAGAACCCTTGGATTCTGAAGGATATAAAATTTATCCTATAACTGTAGTCGATCATGCCTGGACAGTTCGGATTCGTCCTTTACCTACATTTAATTTGCGTATCGATACTGACAGACCAATAATGGTTGCACTGATTGGCTCTGCTGCTAGCTTAGCATTAACATTAATTGTTTGGTTGCTGCTGACAGGTCGATCGAGAGCACTACATGACTCTTTGCATGATTCTCTAACGGGTCTTCCAAACAGGAAGCTCTTTATAGAACGCTTACAGCAGGCGCTATTGATCAAATCACGCGAAAAAAGAAGTCTGGCTATATTGTTCATAGACTTGGATAAATTCAAACCCGTTAACGATTCGTTCGGACATATTGTAGGTGATCTAACATTGAGCGCGGTAGCTCAACGCATTGAAGGCTGTCTACGTAAGTCAGACACTGTAGCGCGTATAGGTGGAGATGAGTTTATTGTGTTGTTACCCACAATCAGAACAGAGCAAGATGCATCTGAAGTTTCAAAAAAGATTTGTCATGCGCTCAGTATGCCATTTGAGTTTGCCAAACAAAGCTTGAGTATATCTTCGAGCATAGGGGTTGCTATTTACCCTGAGCATGGCAGTGATGAAACCACGCTTATCAAAAATGCTGATACGGCCATGTATTATGCAAAAACTAGCGGTCGTAATAACGTAAAAATTTATAAACCAAGCATGAATATCCGCTAATACCTTAACTGTCCTCAGATCGAAAACTAAGTATTAGCAATGCTAATGTCCTAAACATATACGGTCTCAATTGTATCTATAATGTATTAGGAGACGAACTGATGGTCTACTTGTGACTGTAAGTCATTTTGGTTATTGATACTTCGCTCTGGCAAAAAAATTCAAAGTCTACAACATTCACTTGCCTGGGATTCTCCCCTTAAGTGGCTGTGATCATAATTAGCATGCAAGTAAGTCCCGTTTGTTAAGTAAAGCTATTAGCGGGTTAGGCAAGGAAGGATTAATTAATTAGCAAGGATGGCAAAGACCGTTCTACCTCAGTGGTTTATTACTCGGTACCAACTCATGATTAATGAGTGTATTAGCTGCGCAGACAAAGTAAGTACAATAAAAATTTAGATGAGATTAGCTCAGCAAAGACAAGCTATTGCTAAATAAATCACTGCCCTCACCCACAGTTATTATATCAAAAGATATAGCGGTTAATAAAGCATAGAGGCACTTGGATTAAGTACAGCAAGGATACTTAAGCGTTCCATATCACAGAAGTCGCTAGCATCACGTAACAGCTCTTGCTGAACTGATAACGCATCGAGTTTTTCATCACTAATGACATCGGCTTGGCAATGACTTTTGCATTGGTGGTTTAATGTCATGACTCGTTTAGCAATATAAAGTAATTTAGTTTCGTCGGTACTATGTTGAAACTCCTCTTCATCTTGATAACGTATAGGTTCAATCAAACTGAAAGGAAGTTGCCATTGTTTTAATAATTCAGCGGTAATGTCAGCGAATGAAAAACCCAGTATTTGTAGTTGTTTAGTCCAAGGCAATTCATCTGAATTAATATGCTTACATTGCTCTACTTTTTCAGGCATAAATTGATGTATAACGAGCTCACCTAAATTATGCAGCAAACCTAAAATAAATAATCGTTCTGCATTGGGTACGTTTAGTTTAGTGCCTAAAAATTTAACTGTTAATGCACAATCAACACTACGTTCCCAAAAGTCATCTAAATATTCGGGACTGGCTTTTAGTTTTCTAAAGGCATCAGTGGTAAAATAAGCAATAACTAAGTTGTAAACTTCGGTAATGCCCAAGATTAAAACCGCTTTAGAAATAGTGTCTATTTTACCAGGATAGTTAAAAAAGGAGCTATTTGAGAGCTTTAAAATAGTCGCTGACAAGGCAGGATCAAGTAAAATGACATCCGCTATATCATCAATAGTTGATGATTCGTTATCAATTAACTCTTTAATGCGGATAAAAGAATCCGACAATACAAATATTTCACTCGCCTGTTCGGCGTATTCAACAGCATTCATAACAAAAATCCTAACAAGAAATATAGGGTTATTTTTTTATAAAAAATAAAACACACAGCATATAAATTGAAAACTAACACCCGCTGATGGCTCAGTTTTTCAATAATATACAGGATATTAGCAATGACCTAAATTTCATTCAAGTATAGACACTATATTAATAATAAGTGACTTATTTTCAGAAAAACTCTAATTAGTCTTCAACGGTTAAGGCAACTTGGTAAGAGCCAAATTTTCTAATATTAATAACCCCCTTATCAAAAATAAGATATTGGCCTTTTATTCCTTGTAATAATCCTGAAACTTGCGGTGTTTTATCAAAATTAAAAGAGCCAATCTTTTCTAAGTACTGTTCAACAGGAAAGTTCAAATTAACTACTGGTTCGTCAAGTAATTCAACGGCGTCTGCACCAAAACGTAATTTAATATCGTCTAACTGCGCTGCAATTTCAGGTAATAATGCTTGTGCTTTCGCTTTTAAATCAACCGTTTCACCCGCACCTTTTAACATAGCTCGCCAATTTGTTTTATCGGCAATAAACTTAGCAAGTGCTATTTCAACTAAGCCTGATTGTAAGCGTGTACTTACTCTAAATAGCGGTAAAGCTTGTGTTGCACCTTGGTCAATCCAGCGGGTGGGTATTTGAGTATGGCGAGTAATGCCAACTTTAATACCAGAGGTATTCGCTAAATAAACATAATGATTGACCATGCAATTTTTTACGCCCCATTCAGGCTCACGACAAGTCCCCTGAGCATGATGGCAAGTTTCTGGTTTCATAATACACATATCGCATTGAGCGAGCTTTTGCATACACGGATAACAAAAACCTTGCGAATAACTTTTCTTGGTTACTCTTGCACAATGACGACACGCTATTTTACCTTGATAATCTAAAGTAATATTTTTCCCAATTAACGCATTCATATCAATGAGCTGATCGCCTATAGGTAATTGGTAATGAACGAGTCCGTTTTCATCTAACTGAGCAGTCATTTTACTCAAAGCACCTGCATCGTAATAGGTCATTTATTGTCTCGATATGTTTGATGGAGAAATTTAAAGGGCATGGTATAAAACTCTGTAAATGACAGCCAGCTTTTTATCGATTTCAGTAACAAAAATTGCGATACTATTGTTATAACAGCAAAACCTTTACAGCCAAGCCAACTTGTATGCAAAAAAAAGAACCGACCGCCAAGCCAACTTGGTTTGTTTATTATTTACGTTGTGCAGACAACAGTTTATACGCAGGTATTACTACCGACCTAATTCGCCGTGTAGGTGAGCATAATACTTGTAATAAAACAGGGGCTAAATATACGCGGGTTCGGCGGCCGGTCGAATTAGTTTACGCTGAGCCCCAAGAAAATCGTCAACTCGCTTGCAAGCGCGAACATCAACTAAAGAAGTTTACTAAGCTTAAAAAAGAGACCTTAGTGAAGAACTTTAAGCCAACAATTTTTTAGAAAAGCCCTAACAGTACTGGTCTGCTTAGTATTACTTTTATTAGATAGTTTCCATTTGTCGACAAGTAACTGCTAGTATACGGCGGTTTTCACATAATAGACGTATGCAAAATGTTTCTAGAAAGTTACTGTAATATTACAAATAATCAAATTAGTTTTTCTCGTCAGCAAGGTAGTGATTTCGCTAAAATAGTTGCCGATGATTTCAATCCGCTGCACGATGCCGATGCAAAACGTTTTTGCGTGCCAGGTGATTTACTTTTTTCATTAGTGCTAGAAAAGTCAGGTTTATCACAAAATATGGGCTTTACTTTCTCCGGTATGGTGACCGATGGCATTAAACTTAATTTTCCTGAAAAAATTGTCGAATCAGCGACTATTCTTGATGATAATGCTAAAGAATATATGAAAATAGAGGCTTCAGGACAGTGTACAACTAACCGTCAATCGATCGATGCTTTGATCCGCGCCTACGTTGAGTTCTCTGGACATACCTTTCCACATATTTTAGTGAAATTGATGTTTGAAAACAATGTCATGATCAACCCAACACGTCCAATGGTGATGTATGAAAATATGTTTATTCATTTAGATGAAGTTGATTTTACCGACGTGCAATTGAAATTAACGACACCTAGCTTACTCATTGACGGTAAACGTGGTAAAGCAACCTTACCTTTTGACTTAGTCGCTAATGGCAAAGTGATTGGTCATGGTAAAAAGCACATGTTACTCAGTGGCTTAAGAGATTATGACCAAACAACGATTGATAGTCTCGTTAATCATTACAATGATAAAAAAGCGCAGTACTTAAAGTAACCCCTTAATGAGATGATGTTAGTTAAAATTTTACTAACATCATCTTATCAAACGCTAGCTGTTGTGTTCTTCTGTTTTCCACACAAAAAGCAAACTTTTTAATTGTTTTAGGTCGCGAGCATTGCCTTGGCTGTTGATAATACTCCAGCCATGCTTGCAATTTTTCTCCTTGATACCGAGATTTTAAGACCAGCGAAGCTGATGTTTCGAAGGGATCTATACGGTTTTCTTTAACATCACTAGCTGAACTTCTCGATAACTGCTGACCTTTAACAGATATTTTTCTCGGCTTTTTTTTCTGTTTATTTTGCTTATTTACTATGGGCTTTTTTAATCGACTTTGTTGACATTGCCACCATTTATTTCGAGCATTTTCTTCTTGTTTTTTCAAACGTTCACTTCGTTTTACACTATGACCTTGTCTTTGCTGAGACTGAATATTAGCTAACTTATCCTCATAGCGCTGACAGTTTTTTTTCCCAGCAAAGCTTTGCTGAGAAAAAATTAAAGCCATACTTATAAAAAAAAGTTTAAAATGTACTTTATACATAGCTCCTCCTTGAACTTCGCAATAAAACAACAACTAGCATTAACAGCTTAGTACATTTAATTAACATTAATTAGCAATCACAAAAAAAACTTCTATACTAAAACCTATAGAGAAATGAGCAAGGATGTTCCATTTTGAAAATATTCACCTTAAAATATTTTGCCATATTCAGCAGTTTTATCCTTTGGCCACAAGGCTACACCTCAGAGTTACCAAAAATTCAGCTGGCTACGCCTTATCAAGTAGAGAGTAAAACCCCGATAAAGATCAGCGAATATTTTGTTAGTGAAAAACTTGACGGTATTCGAGGTTATTGGAACGGTAAAAACTTATTAACCCGTGGAGGTAACCTTATCCATGCGCCAAAATGGTTTACTCAAGGTTGGCCATTAACCTATCTTGATGGCGAGCTATGGAGCAAGCGCGCTGAATTTGAAAAGATCAGCAGCTGTATTAGAAAGCATGCCCCCAAACAGCAAATCACAATAAGTTGTTGGCAGAAAATACGCTTTATGGTTTTTGATTTACCCAAGCATTCAGGTACTTTTAGTGAGCGTATTAAGCAAATGAAAGCTGAGATGGCAACAACTGACAATCACTATTGGCAAGTCATAAAACAAGAGAAAGTAAACTCAATTGCGATATTGAATCAACGTTTAGCAGACGTGGTCGAAAAAGGTGGGGAAGGACTGATGCTAAATCATCAAGCCGCCTATTATAAAATAGGGAGAAGCCAAGACCTGATAAAATTAAAAAAATATGATGATAGTGAAGCGATCGTTGTTGCTTATATCGCAGGTAAAGGCAAGTACAAAAATATGATGGGATCGATAAGAGTAAAAATGAAGTCAGGCTTACTCTTTAAAATTGGTAGTGGTTTTACTGACGAACAACGTAAAAACCCACCAAAAATTGGTAGCACAATTACCTTTAAATACATTGGTAAAACAGCGCGAGGTGTGCCAAAATTTGCTAGCTTTTTACGTGTGCGTACCTTAGCGTTGAGCCAGTAAAACAGACAAAATTACGATTCAATCCTATAAAAAAGAGAATAATAATTAATGGAATTTCACTTATGGTTATCTTTTGTGGTTATTTGTATGATGGGCGCTTTATCACCAGGCCCGAGTTTAGCATTAGTCATCAAAAACACTCTCGCTGGCGGAACGTCACAAGGTTATGCAACTGCGATTAGTCACGGTTTAGGTGTTGCACTTTACGCAGCTATTACTGCAACAGGCATAGCGGTAATTATCGTTAAATCGCCTTTAATATTTAGTATTATTCAATATGCGGGCGCTGCTTTTTTACTTTACTTGGGGGTCAAATCATTATTAAGTAAAAAAAATAACCAAGTGTTCTCTCAAGATGACTCCGCGGTAAAAACACAGGTAAATGGCTGGCGAGATGGCTTTTTAATTGCCTTTTTAAATCCTAAACTTGCTATTTTTTTTCTCGCATTATTTAGCCAGTTTTTAGCAGGAGATGCCAGCAGTGAACAAAAAATAATAATGACTGCCACCGTAGGCAGCATTGATGCTTTATGGTATTGCCTAGTAACCTTTACACTATCGCGCGGTAATATCATTCGTAAGTTACGTGAAAACAGCCATATTGTTGACAAGGTAACCGGCAGTTTTTTGATATTACTTGCAGCACGAATAGTGATTAGCTAAGTATGGTTTATTAACACATCTCAACATAGCGAAAATAAAGTACTTTCAAGCCTTTACCTGCTTCAGCCTCAACAAACACTTCGGGGTTTTCAATACGATGCTGAAATTGACACTGAGGGCACTCTCTAGCGACTTCCGCTAACAAAAAGTCCTCACTTAAATCAGGGGAATTTAAACAGAGTATAACATCACTATTATTTGCCATTAATACCGGCAAACGTTTAATGATTTTCTGGTAATCTCGCTCAATATTAACACTCCCTTTTTGAAATGAAGGTGGATCGCAGATTAATAAATCATAAAGACCATATTTTTTTAACTTGCCGTAAGATTTAAAAATATCGACACCTTCATACTTTACCTTACTCGCCTCTTGCTTATTAAGTTTATGGTTTTCACGTCCGGTTGATAAAGCGCCTTTACTCATATCAATATTAACGACTTGCTCTGCACCACCAGCGATGGCAGCAATAGAGAAAGCACAGGTGTAGGCAAAAAGGTTTAACACTTTTTTACCTTCACTGTTATCTTTGACCCACTGGCGGCCATTACTCATATCAAGAAACAGTCCAGAATTTTGTGCTTTTCCCAAACTAAGCTGATATTGCAAACCATGTTCTTGTGCGCTTAATGCGGTAATCTCTTCTCCCCAAAGTACTTCACTTGGCGAAAACTTTCGGCTGCGATACTGCACTTGAATAGATAGACATTGTGGTAGCAACTGCTGGATCACGATAACTTGTTCACTTAACCAAGCCTCTTCAACCTCTTGGTAAAGCGTAATAAGCACGACGGGTGAGAACCAATCAACATTAACATGGGCTAAACCCGGGTAAGCATGGCCACGACCGTGAAATAGTCGCTGACAATCGACGAGCTTATTTTCATTTTGAAGACGGACTAAAATAGGTTGAAGATGTGCTTGAAGCGTTGAATTCATAACTTAATTTTTTATGGCCAAAAATAAAGCCACATAATAACAAATTATGCGGCTTTACGTTCAAATCGTTTGCCTGTTTAGTCTAGATTAATAAACTAAAATCCAAAAATGCTAAAAGCAAAGAACTTTTGTGCCACCGTATTCAAGAAAATACCCAAGACAATGACTGGAATAAAAGTGCCTAATGAAAAGTTAACGTACTTTTCTACCCAAGAGCCTTTATAGGTATCGCTACCAATAGCCAGCTCTTCTGACAAGTTATGCTTTTTCCAACGATAACTAACGAAAACACATAATAAAAAGCCGTTTAACGGTAAAATAGTATCGTAGAAAATATCATAAACCACGTCAAAGAATGAGCGTGAACCGCCTGCATAAGTGGTAAATTCAGTAAAGAATGACACCATACCAAAAGAGACCATAGCAAAAACGGTTAGCGCGCCACCAACAATCATTAAAATGGATAAAGCTTTTCTGCGGCTATGTTTCTTTTCAGTGACTAAGTAAGAAACGGGTACTTCAATAATCGATACCAGAGATGTTATTGCAGCAAAAAAGACCAACAGAAAGAAAAATGCCGCGACAGCACTCGCACCAATATAACCAAGTGACACTTGTAATGCTAAAAATATTTTAGGTAAAAAAGTAAAGATCAATGAGACTGAGCTGTCACTTAATTCCGCTGGATTAACATTCGGGTTGAATGAAAACACCGCAGGTAAAATCATTAAACCGGCAGTAAAGGCAACAGCCGTGTCGGTTAGTGCAACCAGCTTTGCAGAATTAACTATGTCGGTTTTATTATTAATATATGAACCGTAAGTAATTAAAATCCCCATACCGAGTGATAGCGAGAAAAAGGCTTGTGACAATGCGCCATTAATTACTGAAGGGGTAATTTTATCAAAATCAGGAACAATAAAGAATTTAACCCCCGCAAAAGCATTTTCTAGTGTTAAGACGTAAACCACCATAATTAACAACATCACAAATAATGTTGGCATTAAAACTTTCGCCGCTTTTTCTATGCCTTCTTTGACACCTGCCACTAAGATGAAGTTGACAATAACCGCTACGGCAAACATAGCAACAAATAAATAGGGACTGTTGATGAATTCACCAAAACCATTACCACTGGCTAAGTAATCTAATTTACCCGCGAGTGTTAACGCAACATAGCCAAAAATCCAGACCGTTAGCACCATATAAAAAACCGCAATCATAAATGGAGTTAATACGCCAAAGATCCCAGCGATTCCCCAACCTCTACTGCCACCACTTAACGCTTTGTAGGCGCCAACAGGTTCTTTTTGGGTTTTACGGCCAACCGCCATTTCGGCAATCATCACCGGTAAACAAATTAAAAATACGAATATTGCATACATGATTAAAAATGCGCCACCCCCATTTTTAGCTGCGTTTACTGGAAAGCCAACTAAATTGCCAATACCAACAGCAGAACCTGCTGCGGCCAAAATAAATCCAAGTTTAGAGCTAAACTGCTCTCTCGATGCGCTCATAAATGTCCTTAATTATAATTATTTGTAGGGCATATTTTGTATAGTTTATTAACTATACGAAAAAAAGAATGGCTTGATGCTAGCAGGCTTTATAATTAATGTCTTCTTTTAGAACGAAGGTATTAGTAATTAAGTGTATAAATATAGTTGCACTTAGACAACCAACAACTAAGTCATTGAAAAATAATTAATAAAATCCATATATTTAGCAGGGTGCGCTTCCATATAGCCTTATTTTGCTATTTTGAGAAGAGTCCACCATTCATAATAGTAAGAATATTTTCCGCTTCTTCTGCCGCAAACTCTATTGCCTGAGCTAAATCATCACTTGAAATATTTAAATTCGCGCATAAGCTGTCATCAACACTATCGTCATAATCAAACTCATCAGGATGACTATCAACTAAAGCTAAACGAGATGCTAAATAGAGCACCTTGACATCTTTATTAATTTGAATAGTTTTCGCTTCATTAAAGTGACGGATCGGTAAAATGATTTTTTCAGGTATTTGCCATATCTTTAACAGTTCGGCAGATATATCAGTATAAGTAAAACCCAAGGCTTGCTTTTGTAATACCCAAGGCAATTGTTCTGCTGAATATTTTTCACATTGTTTTGCAATCTCAGGGGTTATTTTTGCAACGATCAATTCACCAAAATTTTGCAAGAGTCCAGCAACAAAAAGCCGTTCAATATCTCGTATGCCTGCTTTAATGGCTAAGTTTTTAGTCGCTAAACCACAAAAGATACTCATTCGCCAAAAGCGTTTTAAATCGATAGCCTGATTTGAAAAATGCTTGAAGGCGGTTGCCGCCACATCGACTAACATCATGTTATAAATAGCTTGCGTACCTATAATGGTAATAGCACGTGAAATAGTACTTATTTCGCCAGGAAAACTATAAATCGCACTATTTGCTATTTGTAATAAACGCGAAGTCATCGAAGGATCGACACTGATCACATTAGCAAAGTCTTCAATGCTTGAGTCTTCATTTTCCATTAAGGCTTTAATTTTAAAGCAGGCATCGGGAAGTGCAAAAGAGCCATTGGCTTCAAGCGCATATTGGTGAGCATCCATTGGGTTATCAATCATTTTTTATAGAATAATATTAATAGTGTAGCTTGTTGCTTTAAAACAGAAAACAAAAAAACGCAGTGATCTTCATCACTGCGTTTTTATATTTTTTATTGAGGTGTTTTACTGAGCGAAAGTTTTTCCAAAAAAATCACCTTGGTTCCATGTTGGACGCTTATCACCGTTAGCAATTTCTAACCCTATCATCATGTTCACTTCGGCAAAACTTGCCGCGGCATCGTAACGAATAGGTAAGGTTATTTCATCGCTGTGCTGATGATAATGATTTTTAAGAAAATCACCAAATACCGCACCACCATCTATTTCAGGATCTTTAGATTTAAAACCCGTCATTAAAAATACAGATGGAATACCGGCTTTTACAAAGCTGTAATGATCGCTGCGAGTAAATAACGCCTGCTCTGGCATAGGATCGTCACTTAACGATAAATTAATTTTTTCTGCCGCACTCGCAACAATAGGTCCTAAACTTGAGTGTGTAGAACCGAAAGCAATAATATCAGCGAACGGATATAATATTAATGGCATATCTAAATTAACATTAGCGACCATTTTTGATGTAGGTACTGTTGGGTTTGTTGCAAAGTAACTAGATCCTAATAAACCTTTTTCTTCAGCCGTTACCACCACAAACAAAATAGAACGCTTTGGCTTTTCAGGCATAGCTGATAACAAACGCGCAGTTTCTAATAGTATTGCAACGCCTGAGGCGTTATCAAGCGCACCATTATTGATTTTATCTTCTTCATCACCATGACTACTAAGACCGATATGGTCAAGATGGGCACTAAAAACAACATACTCATCTTTTAGACTTGGATCGCTTCCTTCAATAGCTGCAATGATATTAGGGCTAGTGATCTCTTCATGACGACTTTTACTGGCCATTTCAACGGTTGATTTCAATGCAAAACCTTTAATGGCAACATTGTTTGTATCGTCGCTAAGTATATCCGCTAAGGTTCGCTCAGCACCAACAAATAAAGCCGCTGCAGACTCGGCACTGATATAAGCTCCGCCTTTCAACTGGGGATGTTTACCAAAAGGCATTCCGTCTTTATCTAACCAGTTAAGCCGTGGTGCATCGGCATAACTAGCCGTTTTAGTAAAGGTGCGCACTGCATCGCGTTTTGGCGTATGAATCGTGATAAAACCAACAGCACCATTTTTAACAGCATTTTTTAATTTTTCACTACCCGAGCCAATATGAGCGCCTTCTTCTGAAGGTAAATCGTCTGGACGGCCTGTTAAGACTACAACAACTTTTCCTTCAACATTAATATCTTTATAGTCGTTATAACCAAAATCTTCAGAAACAACACCGTAACCAAGGAAAACCGTTTCCGCTGATATAGCTGATTCTGTCGCTACACTGTCACCCGACATAATAAACGCATCTTTAAATTTGAGCGCAACTTCACCATCGCTATTGATTACCGATAACTTAGCACTATTTTCTTCAAGAAACGCTTTACGAAAGGTAACTTGCTGCTCAAAACCGGCTTGCTCACCCATAGGTGTTAAGCCTAATTGCTTGAAGTATGACTTTACGTAATTAGCCGCAATTTGGTAACCATCGCTGCCGGTATCTCTGCCTAACAATGTATCGTCGGCTAAAAATTCTATGTGAGCTCGAATATTGTTTTCATTAACTTGTGGTGCTTTTTTGGCAACAGTTATCGTTGCTTTTTCGCTTTGTCCACACGCAGATAAGAATGCGATAGTTAATAAACTGACGCTGGCTATTAATTTAAATTTCATTGGTTTTTTCATATGATGGCTTAATTTTTTTAAGATCGGTAGATTTATATCGAACGTCACTATAATGATTGTAAAAATAAAACGCTAGTATAGTGACAAAGTTATTGGTTAACGCTAACGACAATTAAACCTGACAGGTCAAAGGGGAAAGTACGGTGACTACCGATAAGGTATAGCGGTATTACTGATATAAACTACTTGAGTAAATATTTTTCAGAATCAGCTGCAGCCATAGGCTTAGCATAATAATAGCCTTGGCCATACCGACACGCCATAGCAGTTAGAAGTTCGGCATCGGCTAAATTTTCAATACCTTCACCGACCGTGCCCATATTCAAATTAGTAGCTAAATCTATAATTGTTTTTATGATTGCTTGATGATTATCATGTTCATGAACGTTGTTAATAAATGAGCGATCAATTTTCAGTACATCAATAGGAAAACGATGTAAGTAACTAAGACTTGAATAACCGGTACCAAAATCATCGAGCAAAATTTTAACACCTAGCATATTTAAAGCATTCATATTTTCTAGCACTAAATCACTATTTTCTAATAAAGCACGCTCAGTTAATTCCACTCTTAGTTGGCTAGGTTTAATGCCCACGCGTTGAATTATTTCTTCAATATCTGCGGGTAGTGTTGCACTAAAAAAGTGATTACCATAGAGGTTACAGCTCACGTATAAATCGTTACGACCACAGATTGCTTGCCACTGCTTTAACTGAAGACAAGATTTTTCCAGAATTAGAAAATCAATCGCCATGACTAAATTAGTTTCTTCCGCTAACGGGATAAAATCATCGGGATAAACAAAACCACGCTTTGTGCTCTGCCAACGCGCGAGTGCTTCAAAACCAACAACGGTTTCAGTTTTTAAATCAACGATAGGTTGAAAGTAAGGTGAAAATTCACTATTGGCGATGCCGTCACGAATATCGGCTTCTAATTCCAGGGCATGTTCCACTTTTTTCTGCATGCTAGAATCAAACACTTCATAACGTCCCTTCCCTTTATCTTTTGCATGATACATGGCGGTATCAGCATCTCTGAGCATAATATCAGCACTGTCATAACGTTCATCATTAAACAATACTCCTATGCTTGTGCCAATAAAAATACTTTGATTTTCAATAGTAAAGGGCGTCGCTAAAAACTCAGTGATACGTTGCGCAATATCATAAGCTTCATGATTAGATTCAAGGTCTTCAATTAAGATAACAAATTCATCTCCACCTAATCGAGCAACAGTGTCTTTGTCTCTAACCAGTACTTTTAACTCTTTGGCTATTTCTTGTAAAAGTAAGTCACCGGCATGGTGGCCTAAGCTATCATTAACGACTTTAAAACGGTCAAGATCTAAAAACAACACAGCAAATTTAAGATCTGCTTTTCGTTTATGACAGGCGATAGCGTGGTTTAATAAATTAATAAATAAAGTACGGTTAGGTAAACCGGTTAGAATATCGTGCGATGCCGTATGTTGTAACTTCTCTTCAGCTTGTTTTCTTTGCTTGATTTCGTCTTCTAATGCCACGGTTCGCAGTTTAACTTGCTGCTCTAGAAGAATATGAGACTGTCGTTCAACTTCTAAGATGTCACGCCTTTGGATAGCTGATGCAACATGCTGAGAAACAAATTTTAATAGTTCGGCATCTTGTTCGGTAAAGGTTGTTGCTAAATTATAACTTTGTAAGACCATTGCTCCCAACACAACACCTGAATGTATTAATGGCACGCCAAGCCAAGATTTAGTTTCTTTTTGTGGCTCTTTTGTCTCACCTTGTTGATACAAGGCATACATTTTTGGGTAATTAAGTAATTGAGTTTCACCGGTACGAATAATATATTCGGTAAAGCCATTCCCTAATGTCCTAGGCTGCGAGTCGGAGGCTGCATTCGTAGAGTTTTGATCTAAATAATAAACAAAAGTTAGTGTTTTTGAATGTTGATCATATTTAGTAATATAAAAGTTTTGTGCGTTAATTAACTGACCAACAATATTATGAACCATCGAATAAAATTCATCAATATGGAGCGTAGCATCATTGGTTAACTCTGATATTTTGAAAAGTGACTCTTGCAATAATTCTGATTTTTCTCGTTCTCTAATTTGCTTCATCAATTCGCGAGTGCGAGAATTTACCGCATTTTGTAAACGCTCATGGTCGTGTAAACGGGTCATGGCGGTAACAATATGCTGAGCGGTAAACTCCATTAGCTCAAGGTCATCTACTTGGTAACGGAGTGCTTCGGAATAACTTTGTACGGCCATAACGCCAATAACAACACCATCATTAAGTAATGGTACACCAAGCCAGTCAGTGCTATCAGAGCCAATACGTTTAATTGAATTATTAGCTTCTAGTTCAGTCACAACTTCAGGGGTCGCCAAGAGTGATTTAGCCGTTTCAATGACATAGCAAGTCATAGAACCGGCAAAGGCTTCAAGGGGTGATTTACCTAGTGGATAATCATCTTTTTCATCGACATCGTAAACGAACTCTAACGTTGAAAGGGTTTGGTCATAAAGGGCGATATAAAAATTTTCAGCTCTCATCACTGATGCAATGGATTCGTGAACTTGACCATAAAACATACTTAAATCTGCACAGTCATGAGATAACTGGTTTAACTTAAAAAGTGCAGTATAACGATCTTCGAGCTTACGATACTTGCCTAGCAAAGAAATGGTTTCCTTTGCTAGCAAGCTATCGCTCTCGTTCAGCTTATCAAGTTCGTTATTTAAAGGGTCTGTCATACATTACAACTTGAGGTGAGAGTAATAGATTTACTCTGTATAATGACGATATTTAAGCAAAATATCCACTAGATGAAATAAAATATTAGTAATGAGCTAACTCATTATTATAAAGGAGCACAAGGCTCCTTTATAATTTATTGTTTAACTATGGCTATATTACTTATGATAAGGCTTACTTAAACGATGTACTGATTCTATAAAGTGGCCCGCATGTTCTGGGTTCACATCAGGATGTATACCATGACCTAAATTAAAGACATGTCCAGTACCACCGTGACCAAAGCCGGCAAGAATTTTGTCAACTTCTTGCTCAATACGAGGTAATGGCGCGTAAAGCATTGAAGGATCCATATTACCTTGTAAAGCAACTTTGTCGCCAATACGGGCTTTAGCATTTTCAATATCTATGGTCCAATCAAGCGCTACGGCATCACAACCCGTTGCCGCAATAGACTCTAACCACATACCGCCATTTTTAGTAAATAAGGTTACCGGTACTTTACGACCGTCATTGTGACGAGTTAACCCATCAACAATTTTTGCCATATACTGTAATGAAAACTCGTTATAATCACGTGGTGATAACACCCCACCCCATGTATCAAAGACCATAACAGATTGCGCGCCAGCAGCAATTTGTGCATTCAAATAAGAAATCACTGAATCTGCTAACTTATCTAATAGCATGTGTAATGTTTTTGGCTCAGCAAACATCATTTTTTTGATTTTGGTAAAGGCTTTTGAACTGCCACCTTCAATCATATAAGTCGCTAATGTCCATGGGCTACCTGAAAAACCAATTAGAGGTACTTCGCCCTTCAATTCTTTACGGATAGTACGTACTGCATTCATTACATATTGTAATTCTACTTCTGGATCGGGTATGCCTATTTTTTCTACATCAGCTTTACAGGTAATAGGACGTTCAAATTTCGGCCCTTCCCCTGTTTCGAAATACAAGCCTAAGCCCATAGCGTCAGGAATAGTTAAAATATCGCTAAATAAAATGGCGGCATCAAGCGGAAAACGACGTAACGGCTGAATGGTAACCTCACATGCGAGATCAGCATCGCGGCATACCGACATAAAATCGCCAGCGTTTTTGCGAACTTCACGGTATTCAGGTAAGTAACGCCCTGCTTGTCTCATCATCCATACTGGTGTGTAATCTACAGGCTGACGCAAAAGCGCGCGTAAGTAAGTATCGTTTTTTAATTCAGTCATGAAGTATCTTCCCATTTTTATATGCGCGCATTCTACCATTAGCAATTTTTTTGGTCTATGTTCTAAATCAATTCGTTGCTGTAATAATTAGACCTATTTATGATATGAAAACAATAAGCGATTAGTAATCAGTCACTTAATTTCAATAAATATAATTAATTGTAACAAAAGTTACTTTATACGAAAAAAGTCGTGGTATAAATGCTCTATTAAAGTTGTTGCGTTCGCTTTTTCGCTTTGTTATAAATTGCCCCGCGTTAAAGAAGTGCACAAATAAAAATAATAATAATAATAAAAGAAATAACTAAAAAGAAGCTAGTATAAACTAGACCTACAGCGAGCAATTCAAGCCTTACACTTTGTAAGGCTTTTTTATTGCCTAAAGAAAAATATCGCGTTAATACGCCTAACGTACATAAGTAATGGGTAAGTCCTGTAAAGAATAAACACGCTTGTATAAATAGCAAAACTCCCTTCAAAACTTATTTTTCAGTTGTGAATTTCTAGCAATTCAACCGATATATTTGCTCCTATTAAGCTGTAAAATGTCGTACAATTACCTTAATTTATTAATAACTTTTAATCATTACGGAAATCCCCCATGAAAAAAATCATCCTTTTATTAACTATTTCAACATTAAGCAGTTCGGCTATGGCACAGGAAACTAGTTGGTTTGATAGCTTAAAAAGCTTTGTTGGAATGGGCGAGGTTGAAGAGCAAAGTGTAAAATTGCCAAGCACTGAAGGTTTAGTTGAACAATTAACAAATACATTAAATGTTAATACTGAACAAGCAGCTGGCGGTATGGGTGCTATTTTTAATTACGTAAAAAATAATGTTTCAACAGAACAGTTTGGTCAGTTAGCTAAATCATTACCGGGTGTCGATGGACTTGTTAGTCAAATGCCTGATATTAGCGAACTTAGCTCTGGCAAAGGCTTAAGCGGTTTACTTGACAAAGCTTCACAATACAGCGACTCATTAAAGTCTATTAATGATATAAAAAAGCAATTTGAAGCATTAGGTTTAAATCCAGAAATGATCAGCAGCTTTGTTTCTAGTGCTCAAAGCTACTTAGACACCCCACAAGGGCAAGATGCAAAACAAGTATTAACGCAAGGTTTAGGCAAGTTACTCGGGTAACTTGATCTATTAGCGACTAATCGCTGCAGCTAATTTCACTGAGTTTACTAAAACAGAACTTCAGTGAAATTAGCAAATATTGATTTTTAACGACTCATTAAAGACTGCAATTAATATATGCTAATTACCGCTTCATATAACGGTTTTCCCTTATTATAATCATCAAAGAGCAAAAATAACGAATACCCTACCGACGGTATTTCGATACCATAATTACTTTCATAGGCATCGTCAGGAAAGGACTTTTGAAGTTGTTCAAATGATCCCCCTTGAATAAAATCCCCCAAAGCCCAAATAGTAGCTTTTGAATTAGCGTTATCGTTTATAAAGACTTCTTCCAACAAATGAATTTCAACAAGTTCAGTAGTGTTTACCTTTAACATTAAATGTTGGTTATAAAGATTGATAGTGATCCCTCTTGGCAATACTATCCGCCCTTTAGCTTCACCAAGCTGCTCTGCAAGGTTATTAACATTTATTTCTTTGTTTGATACTAGGGCTAAATACGCTTGTGTAATTGCCTCGTTTTGAATCACTTGATCATCAAAAGGCAGCATACGACTTTCTTTATAGTTGCTTTGCTCCATAGAGAAGCCACCCAACGTATATTTCTTTTCATTGGTATGAGAATTTTTACTGGCAATAAAATTTAGTGTTAGCACCTTGTCTTGGCTATTTAAGACTAATTGATTCTTTTCATTTAAAGGTTTATCTAACGCTAATGCAGGATAAACGTCCTTTAAAAGTGCTTTTCGACCGACCTTATTGTTGATCTTCCAAGCATTGGCATCAAAAAAATCAAGTAAAGGAATTTTATTCAAAATACTGGCTGATAAATATGGCAAAGTACTTTGTACCTTTACTAATTTATCCAATTGAAAATGCAACCAATGGTGTCTTCCGTAACCTATAATCAACTCATCAGCCAGCAAGGTTAATTGCACATTAGGCTCACCAAATTTTTTGATGACTTGTTGATAGCTATCGCCCAACTTTACGCCATAAAGACCGTTGGCCAAAGATACCTCAGTATTGATAACTTCAGGCCGGCCAACTCTAGAGTCAGCAGAAGTCAATTTGAAGGTCATCATACTTTTTGCTTTAACACCGTCATGATTATAAGCGGTAAATCTTTGATGGATGACATTTGGAGTGCCCATTTCATCGGCTACTTTTTTCTGTTGACACTGCACAATTAGCTTAGCAAAAAAACGTATTTGTTGTTGCCCACCCTTTTCATCTAAAACGTTAATATCTTCTATTTTTTTATCGATGATAATGACACCATTGGCGCCAGCATCTATCGCTTTTTGTTGTAATTGATTTAATAATCTCTTGGTAGTTTTAGCCATTTGCTGCGCTTTAGCCATACCAATAACACTCGTTTCTTTAATGACTTGGTATTCACAATTAGGGTAGTAGTCAAGAATAGGTGGCAGTACGACTTCCTCAACGGCTGAAAAAGCAAACAAGGAAAAGAGTAAAAAACAATTAAAGGTAACTATTTTTAGAAAAATGTGCATTAAGGTAACTCCGCTATAATTCATGAATAACTTATATTTATAATAAAATAGCTTTATCAATTACTAACTTTTTGGTCAGTGCATTGATGGCTGGGTAGCGTAAATAAAAATCATTAATATCAATATCTTCAACCTTTGCTTGTAAAGGTTCAGTAACGTTAACATTGATGTGGCGGTTTATATTTTTACTTCTTCGCTCTGCTTGAAGAGGATAATTTAAAAATAAACCTTGTGGATCAAGGACCTCACTCTCCATAGTTTGCCATGCTTGATACCAACTTGCATGGCGATCACCGGAAGCTAAGTTTGTCGCTAAAGACAGGTTAACCACTAGGTTTTTATAGGACGAGTAATTTGTTCTAGCGCCAATAAAAGTGGCTTGGCTATTACTTTTTGCCGTTTCAGAGTCAAACATAGATAACAGTTCGATGGTGTTATCTGTTAATGATTTATTTAAATCTATCAGTAACTTTGCACTTAGGTGCTTAGCGAGCTTAGGTAGATAATCTCTCTCGCGCTCAATGAGCGTTAGTTGGGCTTTAATTCCACGCTGTAATGCAAACCCTGTTGGTAGTATTGACTCGAGGTCACTGCTGTTTATTCGACTTAGCGCTTTGGTTAATTTGGCTTTACTTTGCGTTAACTGGTTGATCACGCTATTAATCTTTATTAAGTCCCAGTCATCAACAGGTCGATTAAGACATTCCTGATAAATTTCAGGTAGATCTGTTGGCCGACTAGTAAATGATTCGCTAATAAATTGCATTATTTTTATTATCGGCACTAACTTTTTAGCTGCTTGTATTAATACTTTTTTATTTTCGGTACTGGGGAAGTGCTGATGAGAATCATGACTTAACAGATAAGCTAAATAGTAATCGCCCTGAGCAAGGTGAACTTGTGCCGCTATTAATTTATCTTGAGCTTTTTCGGCAAGCGTTAATTCAGCTTGGTATTGTGAGGGTTTTAGTTGAACCAGTTTTTTTAATGCGGTGATTGAGTGAGTGAGGTTGAGTTCTTGCTTAGCTTGCTGATATGCCTGCAAGGCTTCGCTATGTTTCGTTGGACTACACGATACGAGTAAAAAAAGTAATCCTACTATAAAAATTCTTTGATAAATAGCCATTAGATAAATTCCATTTTACATTAACGTTTATGTCTAAACTGAATATAAAGTATCAACTAATCAATAACTAATCAAATATTTGTTCAATATTGAGTTCAAGTTGCTTGTCGCTTTTTGCCGTATTACAAGAGTTGCTCAAAGCGAACAACTTTTCCTTTTGTTGTATGATTTCTGTGGTGATGGTTTGGTTATCTTCGCTTAAGGTCAACAAGCCAATACCACTGCCATTAAATGAAGTTACATCGTTAGCTGAGTCAATGTAATTAGGCCTTCTCACACGGACCTTCATCCGCCTTCTTTTTGTAAACCAGTTAAGCGGTGAATAAGTCGCATACAAATATTTATTTAGCCTTTCTAAGGTATGTAATAAAGCGGCCGGAAATTCATTTTTTAAACCGCTACAGGTGACTTGTAATATTTTTTAGCTGTCACGACGAAAACGGTAAGTCACTTTATAAACAAAAGAATAGTGCACATCACCTGAAAGAATAATAAAATTAGGCGGTGTTTTATTGTGTCTAAAGATATTTAACATCACATTAGCTGTGCCAGAGTGTGCGATCCAGTTTTCAGCATCTACTGCTAAAGGCTTTCCCCAAAAAGTAAAAATACGCTGAATAGTTTCAATCAACTTAACCCCATAAATAGGTGCAGCAGAGACCATGATAATATTAGGCTCATTAATTAACGCTTGCTGTAGGGCTGATAATGACTGCCAGTCCATTAAGCCAGAAGATTTGCCGGCATTACTTTCAGAGTACAATCGCTGGGTGCGTGTATCTAATACAACGATTTTAGGTGAGGTATTTAAACTATAATGCCATTCATCCCATTTGAGTATTTTATCAATAAGTTCACTATGGTTTAAATCCCCAGGCGAACTCAATACCGTTTGGGGTTCTTTAATCAAGCCAGAGAATTTTTCAGGCCTATTGCTCCAAAACTTGGCATCAGCAATATCCTATTAACGCCTTTCCTATAATTTTTTTGAAAACGTAAAATTATGTAAGCCACCGTAAACAATTAACATACAATTTTTAAATATTTTTGGCTTGTAACTCTCGGTAACATCTTTTCATACTCCTTGTGCCCTCATTTTTATATGCACAATAAATTATTGAGAAAACACCATGAAAAGATTATTACTTAGCGCTTTACTATTTGCAGGATGTGCAAGCCATGGGGTTGACCGAGCAGAGCAACACCAAATAATTAAAGAATTTTATGCGACTATTGCGTCGGTTACTCCGGTAACTTTATCTTCAGAGGTCAAAACAGGTATTATTACCGGTGCTGGCATTGGCTTATTAGGCGAACTTGACGGTAACCATAAAGATATGATTGCAGGGACCATCGCTGGGGCATTAGTTTTTGGGTTATTTACCGCTTTATTTGAAGGGAGTAATGATGCTTTTCAGTACCATCTAAATTCCGCCATCCAAGGTGAATTTGATGTCATTCAAAAGCAAAAAATTCCTGAATCAGTAAGTTGTGTAAAAGTGCGAAGTGGTAAAACGGTTACGTTAATGGCAGCCTCACCTGAAAACTGTTCTAACTTATTTAAATAACTTATACTGATTTCACATAGGATTCTAGAGCAAAAATATGCAAAAGTTATTATCTACTTTACTGATACTTTTTTTATTTTCTTGTGGCTCAGTGTCAATGAGCAATGGTCGACAAAAAATTATAATTAATGGTCAATCAACTCCTTGCGATATTCACCGCAAAGAGATCGACTCCAATTGTAAAACAGAGCATAACAGCCAAACGCCACAAGCAAAAATTAAAGCTGATACCCCCAGCGCGGAATAATCGCTTGTTCAATACCTAAATGATCCAACATTCTGCCCACCATAAAATCAATTAAATCATTAATCGACTTGGGGTGATGATAAAAGCCAGGTGCCGCTGGCATGACAGTAACGCCCATTTGTGAAAGGGTCAGCATATTCTGTAAGTGTATGGTAGAAAAAGGTGATTCTCGTACCACTAAAATCAACTGGCCTCTTTCTTTAATAACAACATCGGCGGCACGCTCAATCAAGTTGTCACTCATACCTAAGGTAATAGCGGCTAATGTGCCGGTTGAACAAGGACAGACAATCATTTTTTTAGGGGCTGCAGAACCTGAAGCCACGGGGGAGAACCATTGTTCTTTGCCAAAGACTGTGATTTGTGAAGGTTTTGCTTTAAATTTTTCACTGAGAAATTGAGTGGCACCGTCAGGGGAGCCCGGTATTTTAACGCCAACTTCTGTGTCAAGAACAACCCGTGCTGCGCTTGAACATAAAACATAAATTTGTACATTCGCCGCCACTAAACATTCGATTAATCTTAATGCATAGGGAGCACCAGATGCGCCAGTAATTGCGACAGTAATTTTTTCTCTAAACTCGTTCATAACTATCCTTTATTTGCTAATTGATCTAATATTTTTTGGTGAATGTTGCCAAATCCACCATTACTCATTACGACGATAGTATCGTCTGCTTGTGAGTTGTTAACGATATGACTCACTAAAACATCGATATCTGTTTCAACAAAACACGGCTGTCGGCATTCTTTAATCAGTGTATTTACCGACCATTGCACTTGCTCATCTTGAAATAAATAGACAACGTCTGCTTGTGCTAATGATGCTGGGAGAGTGTCTTTATGAACACCTGATTTCATGGTGTTAGATCTTGGTTCTAATACCGCGATTACGCGACATAATTGATCGCCTTCACCGTTAGCACTTACATTCGCTCGAACACCAGCTAACGTTTTAGCAATAGCGGTGGGATGATGGGCAAAATCATCAAATACACGCACCTTCCCTACTTCACCGCGCAGCTCTAAACGCCTTTTGGGATTAATAAACTCAGCGAGTGCATCAATAGCAACATGGCTAGGAACGCCGGCATGTCGAGCAGCGGCAATAGCCATTAAACCATTATCGATATTAAAATCACCAATTAAATTCCATTTTACGGTGCCTTGTATTTCATCCTTAAAATAGACAATAAACTCACTACCATCGCCAATAAGTTTTTCCGCATACCAGCCGGCTTTACTAAATTTATTGTCAACACTAAATTCGGTGGATGTCCAACAACCTTGCGTTAAAGTTTCAGTGATGGCTGATTCATTTTTAGGTGACAACACTAGTCCGTTACTTGGCACCATGCGAATGAGATGATGAAATTGGCGTTGTATATCAGACAAGTCATTAAAAATATCAGCGTGATCAAACTCCATGTTATTAATCACTAAGGTACGCGGACGATAATGAACAAACTTAGAGCGCTTATCAAAAAAGGCGGTATCGTATTCATCGGCTTCAATGATAAAAAAGGGGGCGTCACCTAAACGTGCCGAACAATCGAAATTTTGTGGTACACCACCAATTAAGAAGCCTGGTTTCATATGGGCATACTCTAGAATCCACGCAACCATAGAGCTGGTGGTAGTTTTACCATGAGTACCCGAAATAGCGATGACCCAACGGTCTTTTAAAACATTATCTAATAACCACTGCGGGCCAGACGTGTAGGCGATATTTCTATCAAGTACGTATTCAACCATAACATTGCCGCGTGACATGGCGTTGCCAACAATCACTAAATCAGGCTCATCTTTTAAATGTTCTGTTAAGTAGCCTTGTTTTAATTCAATACCTAATTGTTCAAGTTGTGTGCTCATTGGCGGATAAACGTTAGCATCGCAACCTGAAACACGATGACCCAGCTGTTTTGCAATAGCGGCAATACCGCCCATAAATGTGCCGCAAATACCTAAAATGTGAATATGCATGTTATGTCCGTTAAAGCTTGGTTACCTTGGCATTGTTGTGGCAACCAGTAATAAAAATAAGATCAAAATAATCTCTGATAATATACCTGATAAGAAAGTAAAAAGGCATTGCAATGACTTGTTAATTTAGTAAGTATGCATAGCTATACTAAATTAAAGGATGCGACGTGCGATCACCTTCACTACAATCACTCCATATTTACCCGATTAAATCGGCTGCTGGTATCTCATTATCGACTAGTTGGGTTGATGACTTGGGCTTGAGCCTTGACCGCCGTTTTGTTATAACAGATAAAAATGGCCAATTTATAACCGCTCGCACTGAACCAACACTTTGCCTTATTAAGGTTAATTTATCTGTACAGGGCTTAATATTAACCGCTCCAGATATGCCAGCGCTACATGTACTTTATCAAGAATTGTCACCCACCTATAAAAAAGTAACGGTATGGCAAGATGATATACAAGCACAGTATGGCCATGAAAACTTTGACTTATGGTTCAGCCAATTCCTAAAAAAACCTTGCCAGCTTCTTTATTTTGGTCACAAATCACAGCGTTTAGTTAGCAAAAGCCATAAAAAAATCGCTTTTGCTGACGGTTATCCACTATTACTTACCTCTCAGGCCTCACTCGATGATTTAAATAACCGGCTAATTCAACAATCAATCCCTGCGATTACCATGAAACAATTTAGACCTAATATTGTGGCTAACCTCTGCGATGCCTACGCCGAAGACACTTGGCAGCATATTCGTATTGGCGAGGTTGAATTTGAAGTAACCAAGCCTTGTTCTCGTTGCATTTTCACTACAGTGAACCCTAACAATGCCGAAAATCATCCACAGCAAGAACCGCTAACAACCTTAATAAACTACCGACAAGTGGCTAGTGGAGATGTGATGTTTGGGCAAAATTTAATTGCACTTAATCAAGGGAGTATTCAGCAAGGTGATGAAATTGTTATTTTAAAGAAGCAAAATCCACCTATATTTATACCCAAGCCAACAAAAAAAGCAGCTAACAA
Source organism: Colwellia sp. MB3u-55 (assembly GCF_014076785.1). NCBI lineage: Bacteria > Pseudomonadati > Pseudomonadota > Gammaproteobacteria > Alteromonadales > Colwelliaceae > Colwellia > Colwellia sp. MB3u-55. The sequence goes on along the minus strand of NZ_JACGUS010000020.1, from coordinate 75,731 downwards.
AAAAACGCCTACACAAGCCAGTGTTAACAAGGAGCCAAAAAAAATGCGTAAAGGAAAAGTTAATTTAAACTTTGAGTCATGGAACAAAAACGTTATTGGTAACACAAAAGACTCTATTTTAGAACAAGGTGAGTCAGCAGGAATGCTACTACCCTATTCATGTCGTGGTGGCATGTGTGGTCGTTGTAAAATAAAACTAATAGATGGTGATGTTAGACAATTAGCTAACGACGGTTTAAGTGACGACGAGAAAGAGCAAGGCTTTGTTTTAGCTTGTAGCTCAGTGCCACAATCAGACTTAGTGCTAGCAAAAAAATAATAAGCAACGGCTCTTATTAAAAAGAATAATACCCGATAAACCTTCGATACATATACCCTAACGTGATTAAAGTGAGCTGCAGTCGATACCGTTCACTTTTTAACGGCTCGCCTTTTTTTTATAACTAACCGTGTATGAACAAGCTTTAATAAGCGGATATGCTTTACTTTAGCGCTGAGATAATTCAATCCTCTTTACTATATTTTATCTGCTATATATCTAGCATTTTATCATTCTACTTTTAATCCCCTCTAGCAGTATCACGCTGATGTTTGATGTAAATCAACAATAAAACAGCTGCACCATTAGACAAATGACAACTTGATTTAAATCAAACTTTGCATTTTAGCAAAGTGACAAAATAAGCCCATTAATGAGTTCTCAAGAAATAAAAACTTAACCACATTAAATAACTTCACTGTGTGTGACCTCCTCATTGGCTCGCAATAACGTGTATCGAGCCGCAAGAAACATACATAAAAACAGATAGGATATACATGATGAAATTTACTAAAAAAAAATTATCACTGCCTTTAATTGCCAGCTCTATTATTTCTGCGCCTTTTGCAATGGCAGACGATGCGCCAATCAATTCAGGTATTAAAAAAGCACTTACAGACAGTAAAGTAAAGCTGAGTTTATGCGCCCACTATGAAGGTGTTGATGAAGACGGCGCAAGTGGCGCCACAGATAAAGATGCAACAGCGTTAACAGTAAAGTCTCGCCTGACCCTACAAACAGGTGATTATAAAAGCTGGTCGCTAGGCCTTGAGGTTGATAATGTAACCGCCATTGTTGATGATTATAATGACTTAACCTTTGATTACTCTGGCAGTGATGCTGTTGTTGCTGACCCTGAAATAACCGACGTTAACCAGGCTTTTTTACAATACCGTAGCGGAAAAGTAAAATTAACAGCAGGTCGCCAACGTATTTTACATAATAACCAGCGTTTTATTGGTGGTGTTGGCTGGCGTCAAAATGAACAAACCTATGACGGTTACCGAATTGAATATACCGCAAGCGCTGCACTTTCCCTGGATTACAGCTACATCTATAACGCAAACCGCATTTTTGGCGATGACAAAAAAGGTGACGATCTTTCAGGTGCGTTTCATTTTGCGAATGCTACCTACAAAATAAATACGGACACAAAATATCAGCATTTGCTTATGTATTAGACTTTGATAGAGCACATGCAATGTCTTCAAGTACCGTCGGCGCACTTTACAAGGATAAATTTGGCGCGGTAAGTGTTAACTTAAGTGAGCGATACAAAGCGACGCCGGTGATAACGCCGTAAATTACAATGCTGAGATAGCGACTGACTTAGGTCAAGTTACATTACTAGCAGGCATTGAGGTTTTAGGCAGTGATAACGCTAAAGCCGCATTTAGCACACCTTTTGCGACCTTACATAAATTCCAAGGCTTTTCAGATAAATTCTTAAATACTGGTGGCAGTACTGGCATGCCAAATGGTGTTGAAGATACATACATTTGCGTTAAAACAAAATTGGCCGGAGTTAAGTTAGCGGCAACATTCCATGACCTATCGTCAAATGAAGGCAATATAGATTATGGTACAGAATTAGATCTTGTCGCTGCCTATACCTTTAAAAAGGATTACGACTTACTGGTAAAGTTTGCCCATTACAGTGCTGATGAATTGAGTAGGGATACCAGCAAACTATGGATACAAGTTGCAACTAAGTTCTAGAAACTTACGCTTGAACATCATATTAATTAAAGGCTGTTACATAAGTATCAGCCTTTTTTATCTGGGGTGCCTGTTATGTTATTAAAAAACCAACAAAAACAACAGTAAAGCAGCAAAGTAAAAATATATAATGAATTGTCAATGACGAGCGATTAGAATAGCCGCGTTTATTATCTTCCTACCCGAGGGACTATTTTGTTATTAATGCTCGACAATTACGACTCTTTTACTTTTAATTTAGTACACTACTTCCAAGCATTAGGGCAAGAGGTCGTCGTTGCGCGAAATGACCAAATAACTTTAGCTGAAATTAGGGTATTATCACCCCAGCATATTGTTATTTCTCCAGGTCCATGTTCTCCAAATGAAGCGGGATTATCATTAGAGATAGTTAAACACTTTGCTGGTAAAGTGCCAATTTTAGGGGTTTGCTTAGGTCATCAGTGTATTGCTCAACACTTTGGTGCAAGTATTGAAAAAGCACTTGTCGTGATGCATGGGAAAACAAGCAGAATAAAACATAACGAAAGTGGCTTATTCCATCAGTTAAATAACCCTTTAACTGTGACTCGCTATCATTCATTAATTGTTAATAAAGACACTTTGCCTGATTGCCTTGAAGTAACGGCTTGGAGCAAAGATGAACAGGGTAAAAACAATGAAATTATGGCCTTAGCCCATAAAAAATTGCCTATTGTAGGTGTACAGTTTCATCCTGAATCGATTTTAACTGAACAAGGCATGATGTTGCTGAAGAACTTTATTACTCACTGCAGATAAAACAAGAAAATTAGCGTCAGGCGATCACCCTCACTTGTTATCATTCATACTTTTGTGTAGGTCGCCGATAAAGACTATTCAAGTTCAACTTTATTGGAAAACACCCTATTAGCTCATGCAGATATTTGAAAACAACGACTTAGTCGCGCCAATTTATAAAAGAGCGATGAGCTTAATGATCAGTAAAGGCTTTGCTGAAAAACAAAGTGGAAAAGTGTCTGTTGCTGTCCATCAAAACAGCGAACAAGCTAATCGCCGCAGAGAATTACTTGCGGTTGAAGAAGAAGCAAATAAAAATAAAATCATTCAGGCCCACGGAGAAAGTTTTTTTACTGAGCAAGTCATGGCTAAATTTTTTACCCATGTGACCACTGAAGTAAACAAAAAATTTGATAACAAAGAAAATCTCTACAATAAAATATTAAAAATTGAAGATGCCATTCCCAGTATTATGGAGATATTGTCAGTGCGCGCCGCTTCGATTAATCGTATTATTCCTTTAGCTAAATCATTGCCTTGGTTAGCCAATGAGCTAATTAATCTGGTTAATAAACCACAGTATCGTAAACGGGCCGATGTCCAAGTTACTGACGCAAGTTTAGCATTAAGTTATATCGGCTTAGACAATTTAAAGTTAGTCATGCCAACCTTTATGCTCAAACATTGGTTACCTAATAGCACGGCTCCTTACACGTTAATGAAAAGAAAACTTTGGAATGACAGTTTGGCTGTTGCCATGTCTTCCTCAGTATTGGCTAAAAAAGCAGGTATGGATGAATTTTCGGCTTTTGCTGCTGGCATGTTTAGTCACCTAGGACTAATCGCTGTTTCTCGCTGCTTTTTAACCACTTACAGTGAGTTACATACCGCAGAATTAAAAGCTGCTTACGAGAATAAAGATAAAAAACTTCATGATACATTAGTTGCCTTTGACGCTTCACCAGACTTATTAATCGAACAGCTAATAACACGCAGTAGCAAGATATCAGCAGATTTAGTGGAGTTGATGCGTCTAGACCGCTTGCAAATTACCGAAGCTATATTTGATCTTGCCTACACAGAAACATTAGAAAAAATGTGCCCACTAGCGCAAATAGTCACCAAAGCAAAAGCGTATGTTGCTTTTAGAAGCTTAGCTAAAGATGATTTAATCAGTAATGATGAAGCTAAGTTACTGTTAACAACAGTACGAATCACGCCACAAGAGATCAATTTATTAAAGAAAAGCGACATTGATCACATAAAATTAAATTTTAAATAATTTTTGATTAATTATGAAAAGTTTACCTATTGTTAATAACCCACTGTGTTCGTTACCTCACGAGCAATTCCGTTAGTAAGCCTATAAAACTCTCTTTATATAGTTATGCATCTATACTGAATAAAACATGGCAAGCCTTTGTTTTATAAGGTCTGCAGTCATTTTGAGCAAGACAGTACTTGTTTTCTCTGTCATACTTAGCGCCTAATTTTTAGCTTCATCATTTTTATGTCTGCTGAAAAATAAACTAATATAAGGTTTTTACCTGCTGAGCTATTTTGCGGTAATGCCAAGATACACTGCACAGCAGTGTTTAATAACTTGAGGTGTGAACAATGACTAACCATTTTCCTGTAGACCGTAAATTATTTGATGACGTAATGGTACCTAACTATGCGCCGTCAACGGTAATCCCTGTACGTGGTAAAGGCTCTCGTGTTTGGGATCAACAAGACCGTGAATTTATTGATTTTGCTGGCGGTATTGCTGTTAACTGTTTAGGCCATTGTCACCCAGCATTGGTTGGCGCATTAAAAGACCAAGCTGATAAAATTTGGCACTTATCTAACGTAATGACGAATGAACCCGCTTTACGTTTAGCTAAAAAAATGGTTGATCATACTTTTGCAGATAAAGTTTACTTTGCCAACTCGGGCGCTGAAGCAAATGAAGCAGCCCTTAAGTTAGCTCGTCGCTGGGCACTTGACGTTCATGGCGCAGGCAAAACACAAATTATTGCATTTAATCAAGGTTTTCATGGCCGTACTTTCTTTACCGTTACTGTCGGTGGACAAAAAGCTTATTCAGATGGTTTTGGCCCTAAGCCTGGTGATATAGATCACGTTGATTACAACGATCTAGAAGCACTAAAAGCAATTATGTCTGATAAAACTTGTGCCATAATGATTGAACCATTACAAGGTGAAGGTGGTTTAGTTTCTCCGACACAAGAGTTCATTGAAGGTGTTCGTGAACTTTGTGATCAACATAACGCTTTACTAATCTTTGATGAAGTGCAGACAGGTGTTGGCCGTACTGGCGATTTATATGCTTATATGGGTGTAAATGTTGTACCAGATATTTTAACAACCGCAAAAGCATTAGGTGGTGGTTTTCCAATCGGCGCGATGATAACAACAACCGAACTTGCTAAACACCTTAAAATAGGTACTCACGGCAGTACTTATGGTGGTAACCCATTAGCCTGTGCTGTAGCTGAAGCTGCATTTGATACGGTTAATACGCCAGAAATTCTAAATGGTGTAAAAGAAAAAGCAAAACGCTACGTTGCAGGTTTAAACGCAATTAACGCTAAGCACAAAGTATTTAAAGAAATTCGTGGTAAAGGCTTGTTAATTGGTGCGGTACTAACCGAGCAGTATCATGGCAAAGCAAAAGACTTTTTAAACGCAGCTTTAGAAGAAGGTGTTATGACCTTAGTTGCTGGCGCAAACATTATTCGTTTTGCTCCTTCATTAGTTATTCCAGATGCTGATATTGATGAAGGCTTAGCGCGTTTTGAAAAAGCTGTTGCTAAACTAGCAAAATAGTCATTGTTAAATTACCTTAATAAAACAATTATACCGTTGAAATTGTAGTTATTTTTCTAAAATGACTGCAATTTCATTTTTCTTTGTAAAAAATGAGATCTTTCTATGATTATTATACGCCCTATTCAAGCGAGCGATTATGACTCTTTACATCGTATTGCGATAGAATCAGGACACGGTTTTACATCACTACCTGTCAATGAAGGCTTATTAAAGCAACGTATCGCCCATTCTGAGTATTCTTTCGATAAAGATGTGTCGCACCCGTCTAACGAAGGTTATCTGTTTGTAATGGAAGATACTGATACAGGCCAGGTTGTTGGTACAAGTGGAATTGAAGCCGCTGTAGGTTTAGAAGATGCTTTTTACCATTATCATTTAGGTAAAGTCGTCCATAACTCTCGTGAGTTAGGCATTTATAATACCGTAGAAACATTGTCACTGTGTAATGACTACACGGGTGCATCTGAAATTTGTACTTTGTTTTTGGGTGAGAGTCACCGAAAAAATAAAAATGGCCGTTTTCTGTCTCGTTGTCGCTTTTTGTTTATGGCTGAACATCAGGAGCGCTTTGCAGACAGAGTTATCGCTGAGATGCGAGGTATATCTGATGAAGAAGGACGCTCTCCTTTTTGGAATTGGTTAGAAGAGCATTTCTTTTCGATGGACTTTCCAACAGCCGATTACTTAACCGGTATTGGTAAAAAAGTCTTTATCGCTGAGTTAATGCCAAAGCATCCTATCTATGTCAGTTTATTAAGCAAAGATGCACAAAAAGTGATTAACGAAGTTCATCCTAAGACATTACCTGCCTTGCGATTATTAGAAGCCGAAGGTTTTGCCCGCCGCGGATACGTTGACATCTTTGATGGCGGCCCCACGGTTGAAGCACAAACAGCCAAAGTTAAAACAATCCGAAATAGTGGCAAGTATCAAGTCATTATTGGTGAGACAGATGATAAAGCTAATTTTATTATTTGTAACACAAAAGTTGCAGGTTTTAGAGCGGTTCAAGCGAAGGTATCGCTAAGAGCAACTGCTGAACAGGTGTTAATGTCAGACGATATCGCTAAAGCACTGCATGTAAATGAAGGTGATTTTGTACGCTTAGTTCGCAATTAAAGTAAACCTTGATTCTCTAAGCAATCATTTTATTTCACTGAGCAGCGCGCAGTGAAATAATAATTAGTTCATTAGGTGATTTATTCATATCACCTGGTAACGTCGCAAAGTATAAGGACAGAAAAATGTCAAAAGCAATACAATTAATTAATGGTCAGTGGCAAGCAGGTTTAGGTCACGATGTTAGCTCGTTAAACCCAGCAAGAAACACAGTTATTTGGCAGGGAAAGTCTGCTTCTAAAGAACAAGTTGATATTGCGGTAAAAAGTGCGAGAGCGGCGTTTGAGTCATGGGCAGACATGAGCCTAGAGGCACGTATTGCTATTGCTGAAAAATTTGCTGTACTTCTTGGCGAGAACAAAGAAAATCTGGCAATAACCATAGCCGAAGAAACAGGTAAACCTCTTTGGGAAACCCGTACAGAAGTTGGCGCTATGATGGGTAAAATAGCGATTTCTGTCAAAGCAAACAATGAGCGAACGGGTACTGTTGAAAACCCAATGCCTGGCGCAAAAGCAATGATACGTCATAAGCCTCATGGTGTTGTTGCCATTTTTGGTCCTTACAACTTCCCTGGTCATTTACCTAACGGTCATATTGTTCCTGCATTAATAGCGGGTAACACGGTTGTATTTAAACCAAGTGAATTAACACCAAAAGTTGCTGAAGAAACCTTAAAACTTTGGTTACAGGCGGGTTTACCAAACGGTGTCATAAATCTCGTACAAGGTGAAGTTGAAACAGGCAAAGCGCTTGCTTCACATCCACAAATCGATGGTTTGTTTTTTACCGGCAGTTCAAATACTGGCCATTTATTACATGAACAATTTGGCGGCCAACCCGGTAAAATCTTAGCTTTAGAAATGGGTGGAAATAACCCACTAATCGTTAAAGATATTAGCGATGTTAAAGCGGTAGTGCATGATATTATTCAATCAGCCTTTGTTACTACAGGACAGCGTTGTACCTGTTCAAGACGCTTATTTATTGAAGCAGGCGAACAAGGTGATGCTATTATCACAAAGCTTATTGAAGCGACAAAAGCGATTAAAATAGGTTATTTTGACGATGAAGAACAACCTTTTATCGGTTCAATGATTTCTGAAAAAGCAGCGTTAAGTCTTGTTGCTGCACAGCAACAGTTACTAGATTTAGGTGCACAATCATTAGTTGAAATGAAGCATTTAGAAGTAGGTACAGGTTTTATTTCTCCGGGTATTGTTGATGTAACATCGATTAAAGCTATGCCCGATGATGAGCATTTTGGTCCGTTATTAAAAGTATACCGTTACACAGATTTCGACGCGGCGATCAATGAAGCAAACAATACTTCATTTGGTTTATCTGCTGGCTTATTAAGTGACAGTGAAGATTTATATAACCACTTTTTCCGTAGAATACGTGCAGGCATTGTTAATTGGAATAAACCGATTACTGGCGCAAGTAGTGCGGCTCCATTTGGTGGTATTGGCGCAAGTGGTAATCATAGAGCAAGTGCATTCTATGCAGCTGATTACTGTGCTTACCCAGTAGCCTCTGTCGAAGCACCTAAAGTGTCATTACCAGCAACATTAAGCCCAGGCTTAAGCATTTAGGCACATTTACAGCAATGTACGCTAATAAGTTAATGATCAAAGCTGGGCTTCGTCCCAGCTTTTTTAAGAATATAGATCAAATCTAGCCATTTAGCCTGAATAGTTAGTAGTGACTCGCATTTTCATAAATCCTTTTAAAATGAACGCCTCTCTTTAACTATTCATTAATCACTAATTTTACCAACTCCTACTACGGATATTTACATGACAAATATTAATTCAATTCAACACCAGCAAGTTACTGACTTGTTCGCTAACATTTGGCAAAACTATATTGAAGTTACGCCTTCTGCCGATAAAATTCATCACTTACTTAGCTCAGGAGGCGATTTAATCAACGATCATGTTGCTTATCGAACTTTTGATAGTGCGAAGGTAAATTTAGATAAATTAGCCGCTATCTTAATAGCGCTAGGTTATAAATATTCTGGTGAATATGACTTTTCAAGTAAAAAACTTAATGCAAAACATTTTGAACACAGTGATGCTAGCTTGCCAAAAGTTTTTATAAGTGAGTTACGCGTCAAAGAATTTTCAGTTAATGTTCAAAACATTATCGAAAAAATGGTTAGTGCTATAGACGATGAGAAGGTTGCCCAGAGTAGTTTCTTGTATTCTGGTACCCATTGGCAAGTAAGCAAAGCAGAGTACCAAACGTTGTTAGCAGAAAGTGAATATGCTGCTTGGGTGGCTGCTTGGGGTTACCGTGCAAACCACTTTACGGTTAGTATCAATCACCTAGATAACTTTTCGACTATTGAAAAGGTAAATAGCGCCGTTAAAGCAGGTGGGTTTTTATTAAACACTAACGGCGGTGAAATCAAAGGCGACTCACTCGTTAAACTTGAACAATCGTCGACCATGGCAGATAAAGCTATTGTTAAATTTTCAGATGGAGAAGTAGAGATCCCTAGCTGTTTTTATGAATTTGCTAAGCGATACCCATTAAATTCTGGCGAGCTATATGCTGGTTTTGTTGCAGCTTCTGCAGATAAGATATTTGAAAGTACCAACGCTGCTTAGTTACAAAACTACTCTATCCTAGACTTTATATAATCACCCGTTTTAAATAAAATCTTTTCGCGGCCTTTAAATTCAATCCTAAATTGATTCAAGGCCGCTTTTCAGGTTATTGTCTGCGTAATACAGTTTGATAGCCAAATCATCAGAGATTAAGTTTTTATTATCTTTTAACATAATGCTAATAATTCATTCTCTCGTATTCGTCAAATATCCAATAATACTGCAAGTTCAAGGCATCAGTATTGTGGCTTAACCACAACATTTGATAGCAAAAAAATGTTCATATAACAAAATTTCAAGTCACAACACCTAAACCTGCATTATAAAAACGCAATGAAGACAAAAATTTAAAATCGACACTATAGTTTTAATCTTTGATAAAAACCATCATCAAGCTGAAGCCGCTATAAATCGAAACGTTGATACCAATATGCTTGCTCATTCGATCACACAAGCGGATAGTTATGATGGGCCCCCTTTGCGCGGCAACAGCAAACTGACACACGTTAGGAAGAAATCAGAAAATTAAAGCGCAAGTAAAACGCCTTGAGATGGAGTGTAAAGTCGTAAGTATTAAAAGTAATAATTACTATACTTATCAAGATATAAAGATAATAGTACTGATGGTCATATCCATGAATAAATGATTGTGTTAATCAAACACATCGCTAAATTTAGTGGCAATAAGTATTATGCTAAACACATTAAGAAGGAGATCAATACGCTGATCTTTTCAATTAACCACAGAAAAAAAACAAAATCAACTTGAAGATACTTGGCTGAACAGCTGAAAATTGTCATTAATTCTACCATTCGAATTAGCACCAATCTTTGGCAGGATAGCATCAGAGAATTTATCTATATTTCGCCTGAATGCTTTTGCCGTGGCATAATATTGGTTATTTCTCACTTTTTCATTCATGACTTTCCATAGCCGCTCTATCGGGGTCAAATTAGGACTGTAAGTAGGTAGATAATGAAGAATTATGCCTAACTCCTTTGCAGCTTTATCTTTTACTGTTTGAGAGCGATGATATCCTGCACCATCCGATACTAAACTGATTTTTTCCTTATCCGCATAAAACGCTCTGGTCTGATCGAAAAAATCTATTATTTATTCACCATTTACCGCTTTATACTGTGCTGTAATTGTATCTGATAGATGGCCTAGCCTAATTGCACCAACAATATTTAGTCGGGTTCGACTGCCTGTGGTTTTAATTATTTTATCAACGCCAGTTAGTATCCATCCACAACTTACTTTAGTGGCTTGTGTTGAATGAACAGCATCCATAAAGAATAAAACATCCTTCTGTACTAATGAGGTTTTGACCTCTTTATATTTCACAATAAAGGCCTCTTGTTTTTCTGTGTCAAATTTATGAAGCACCCCCTTGGGCTGTTTATAACTAAATCCGTTTTTATGTAGCCATTTATTCAAGCCTAGCACTGAATAAACGATGTCGTAAATCTGTTTGATATAACTGTAAATTTGATGAGTATGTAAATAAGTCACTTGAGCTAAATGCTTAACGAGCTGTTGTGTTTGCTCTATTGATAATTGACTTATCGAACCGCCATTTTCAGGCTTTAATTTATATGAGTGAATATAATATTTTATGTGCTGTCGAACGATTGTTTCGGGAATAAGTAGTGCTTCAGCAATTTCCTCAAAACTCCAACCATTACTCGCATGGATAACTGACTTGATGTGGTCACGTACTCGACCATCACGTGTTGTATCGTGTTGAATTTTGAGTGCTTTTTTTTGGAGGCTAGTCAGTATCATTTTCATTGTGACTAGCATGATCCTCATTGAAGATAAAATCAAGCGTCTACGATGATCACAGGTATATACTCCCGTAAAGTTGTGGGTTGGAGTGCATATTCTCATGCATCGCGATCACCTAATACCATTGATTCCGATCACTTCTCGGTTAAAATAGTATTGAGTGATCGGCTTGAATAGTATCGTTAAATATTCACACTCTTTGTCTAGCCAGTAGGTGTTTTTAACCGTTATTCTTTTGATTTTTGATGATGAGAATGACCATGCTAACGGCACCTATTTCAATGCATAAACTTAAAGAAATTTTAAGACTAAAATACGGCTGTAAACTCAATCATCGTCAGATAGCACAAAGCTTATCTGTTTCACCCTCAATCGTGTCTAAATATGCCTGTAAATCAGCAGAGCTAGATATTACTTGCTGGCCGCTTTATGAGAAGTGGTATGATCACTCTCTACAACAAGCGTTTTTCAAAACAAAACCTCGATTAAAAGGCTTTACCATTCCTGACGGGTCGTTAGTTCAGCAAGAACTTCGGCCTAAAACCATGACGTTGTTATTGCTTTGGGAGGAATACAAAGAGCGACATGCGGAAGGATTTTACAGTTATACCCATTTCTGCTGCCAGTACAAGGCGTGGCTTAAATGCCAAAAAAGCTCGATGCGACAAAACCATAAAGCAGGTGAAAAACTGTTTGTGGGTTACTGTGGCCCAACCATGAGTATTGTTAATAGAAGTACAGGCGAATGCCGAACTGCACAAGTGTTCGTCGCGGTCATGGGAGCATCAAATTATACCTATGCTGAAGCGACTTACAGCCAGAAACTCGAAAATTGGGTGATGAGTCATGCTCGTTGTTTTGAGTTTCTTGGCGGTGTACCTGAGCTGATAATTCCTGACAACCTTAAAAGTGCTGTCACCAAACACTGCCGATATGAACCTAACTTAAACCCAACCTACCAACAACTAGCGACACATTACGATATGGTGATTGTGCCCGCTAGACCTTATAGACCAAAAGATAAAGCTAAGGCTGAAGTGGGTGTGCAAATTGTTGAACGTTGGATAATGGCACACCTTCGCAATGAAACCATCTTTAGCTTGCGTCAATTGAACGTGAAAATACAATAATTACTGGTTGGTTTAAATCAGAGGAAAATGAAAAAGCATCCTGGCTCAAAGCTCAGTCAGTTTGACACTATCGATAGACCTGCACTCAAACCTTTATCCACACAGGCTTACAGCTACACATTGGTAAAACAAGTAAAAACCATCTTAGAAAAAGGCTTGGATAAGCAACCCCTCACCATAAGCTCAAGGTGATTTACTACAAGATATTGATCATAAAAATATCCGCGGCAACAACTATTACCGTTAATAAAACTCACAAACTAAAGGAAATCTGATGAAAAATATCAATCAACAAGTCAATAACCAGTTAAGTCACTTAAAGCTAAACGGCATACGTGATGCGCTATTACAGCAATTTTAGCAACCCAATCTATACGTTGAACAAAGCTTCGAAGACAGGCTAAGTTTATTACTTGAGCATGAAATAGCTCAGCGAGACCAGCGTAAAATTGACCACCTAACTAGAGAAGCAAAGTTCAGAGTTGGTGGCACACTTACTCAACTCAACTATGGCGCAGCACGACAACTCGATAAAACTCAGATCCGTTCATTAGCACAAGGTGAATGGCTTCACCTTCACCAAAATATTTTGATTACGGGAGCAACGGGTTGTGGAAAACTTACCTCGCTTGCGCTCTTGGTCAAAACCACTGCCAACAAGGGAGTAGCGTTTATTGTTTTAGGCTCAAGGAGCTATTAGAAAAGATGTTCTTAGCGCAAGCCGATGGTAGTTATCGAAAACTGATCAATAAGCTTAGCTCTGCCAATTTACTGATCTTAAATGATTGGGGATTAGAGCCATTAACGGCTCAACAACGCAGTGATTTACTGGAATTAATTGATGCGAGATATGATACAAAATCGACTTTAATTGCCAGTCAATTACCAATAGAAAATTGGTATGAAATGATAGGAGAATCGACACATGCTGATGCGATTCTAGATAGGCTTGTTCACGGAGCAATAAAGTTAGAATTAAAAGGTGAATCGATGCGAAAAAAACTAAATTCCTTGACTGATGCCGATCACTCAAGTTAGATTTTACGAGGTCTACTGGCAGACAAAAAAGTGATCGGTTTGAATGGTATTGAGCGATCGGCATCATGGTATTACGCAGCTTAGCTAGGGTGACTGAATTAAGTTTACCAGATCAAAACTTGACATATTAAATGAATATATTCATAAGAAATCATTGAAACCAATGAAATGAGCCACCATAACTAAGTATTAAACAGATAAATAATAGAGGTCTTCATGGCTAGTATCGTCCCAGTCAAAAAAGAACAATGTAAAAAATTAAAAGTGTCCAAAAAACGTAATTTAATGCACATAGCTAACCAACATATATTACCCATCCATATTAATGAATATAGACAAGCAGCGACTAGCTTTCCTATTTTATTAGTAAAAAGACCAGAATCGTCCCATTATCGGAGTGTCGCCATACTTGGTATACAAGCAGGTGAAAATTTATATTTAACTGATGAAGAATGGAAGGCTATTTATGTTCCACAATCAGCATCTATGGTGCCATTTAGTTTAGGTTTAGATTCTGAAAAAGAAAATACTCTAACAACATGTATTGATATTGATAGTGTATTAGTCGGCGAAAGTAAAGATAATGCTTTATTTGATACGGATAACAATGAAACCGAGTATTTAAAAAATATTAGAGAGTCATTAGGAGCACTCTACGATAATGAAGTATTAACTGAAGGTTTCATTAAAGAGCTTATAAGTAATGATCTACTTATAGAGCTTGAATTAGTTATGACATTTAGCAATGATGAAAATAAAAAGCTTGTAGGGTTATTTGGTATTAATGATAAAAAATTACATCAGTTAGACGAAAGTAAAATATTAGACTTTCATAAAAGAGGTTTGTTATCAGCTATTCATGCGATGATGAGATCTTTAAATCAAATTCAGTACTTGGCTAAACTGCACAACAACGATAGTAAAAAGAGCACATTGACACAAATTAAATTCATTGCCGCTGACTCATAAAAACAATCATTTGTATAAATTAAAATATAAAAAGTGAGGCTAAACTATGGCTTATTAATACTGTTAATGCAATAAGCCAAAATTTAACGACCCTGCAACTATTTTGTGTAACTGCCAATTTTAAATAAAGTCCTTTAAACGGTCTTCGAATTCAATCATAAATTGATTCAAGACCGTTTTCCAGTTTATTATCGGCATCGTCCATTGCTTGAATGCCGCATCTAGACCCTGTAACAAAATCTATATAACTGCCTATCATTAATACCCATATAGGGTTTAGGATAGGCAGACTATGAATAAGAAAGAACTAGAAGTATTTGCTAAGCAAGCAGCCAAAGGTATTAAGTCCGAGCAAGACTTAACCGACTTTCGTAGAATATTAACAAAGATAACCGTTAAAGCCGCTTTAAATGCTGAGTTTGAAGAACATCTTGGTTATGCACTTCATGAGAAATCCACCACAAACAATAGCCGAAATGGCTACTCCTCGAAATCTACTCGCACGGAAGACGGTCAAGTTGAGCTTGAAACCCCACGCTATAGAGAAGGAAGTTTTGGACCCAAATTAGTCAAAAAGAACCAAACGCGATTTACGTCAATGGACGATAAAATCTTGTACCTGTATGCTAAAGGCATGACAACGAAGGAAATCGTTGATACGTTCAAAGAAATGTATGATGCTGACATTTCACCCACATTGATATCTCGTGTCACCAATGCCGTGATAGAGCAAGTCATTGAATGGCAAGCTAGACCATTAGATTCAGTCTATCCTATTGTTTATCTCGACTGTTTGGTTGTAAAAATCAGACAAGATAAACACGTTATCAATAAAGCTATTTATCTGGCTTTAGGCGTGAATATCGAAGGCCATAAAGAGCTGTTAGGTATGTGGATATCGGCAAATGAAGGGGCTAAGTTCTGGCTGAACGTATTAACAGAGCTTCAAAATAGAGGGGTAAATGACATCCTGATTGCTTGTGTTGATAGCCTGAAAGGTTTCCCTGAAGCAATTAATACTGTATTCCCTCAAACCCAAGTTCAACTCTGTATTGTTCATATGGTGCGTAATTCGATGAAGTATGTTCCCTTGAAAGATTACAAGGCTGTCACCGCTGATTTGAAGCAAATATATCAATCAGTAACAGAAGAAGAGGCACTACTTGAACTCGATAACTTCTGCTTACGTTGGGATGATAAATACCCACAAATCAGTCGTTCTTGGCGAGCACATTGGTCAAACCTAAATACGTTATTCAAATACCCCCAAGACATTCGCAAAGCTATCTACACAACGAATGCGATAGAATCACTTAACAGTGTTATTCGAAAGGCGATAAAAAAACGTAAGTTATTTCCGTCTGATGATTCAGCGAGAAAAATGGTTTACCTTGCGATAGATGCAGCATCCAAGAAATGGACGATGCCGATAAGAAACTGGAAAACGGCCTTGAATCGATTTATGATTGAATTCGAAGACCGGTTAAAGGACTTTATTTAAAACGGGCAGTTACACAAAATCTGTTACAGGCTCCTATCTCAAGATAAACGACTTTTATTGCTGAATCATCAGACGGAAATAAATTTATTCGATATACAACACTGAGCCCATCGATATTTTATAGTCTAATAGAGCATATAAATTATTCCATATTAATACCCTGTCTGATTTCCAATCTGTGTTCGTAAAAGTTTAAATTTATGATAGCCTTTATTTTGTAATCGTTGTAATTCAAAATCTATCATTCCCATTGACTGCCTAGCTTTTATCGTTTGTGAACACTTAAACTCCCCTCCCTGAAATTTATTCATTTTAGAGACAGATTTGTAGCAAATCTTTGCGGGACATGTATAAGCGCAACCAGCGTTTGCAAATAACCTAATTCTACTTTTATCTTCAATACTATCAAGTAATAGATCATTATCATTCGAACTCATCGGCAAGACCACAGTGTTATATATTTCTAAGGCATCAGCAATTTTTTCTTTTGTCGTCAAATTTTTAATTACACTTGCCTCTATTTCATAAGAGGGATATTCAGCTCTGATCCACAAAGCTAAATCATCATTTGTACAAATAACTGAATTTAATGAATTATGATGCTTTTCAAGTATTTTAGATGCGTTTATAAACTCGTCTCGATCGACAAAATGATTAGTTAATGGAATTCTTAAACCAATGTTCATTTCATTTAAATTAACAACATCTCCATCTGTCAGTTCTTCTATTTGGAATGCTCTACCTCCATATAGTGATGAACGTTCCACAAAACCAAAAACACTCTCAATTTGTGGCAAAGGTACATCAGCAAAATTTGAGCTAATAAATTCCTTTATTGGCACTAATTTACTCTTACCTCGTGCTGAGATTGTATATGTACTAATTTTATTACTTGAAGGTTTTATTGTTTCTTCATTTGACATGATTGTTCCGTGATTAACTATATCTTTGTAATTGAGAGCACTGAGTACTCTAAAAAAGATCAATGTTTACGTGCATCTTAACTATCTTTATATTTACTAAAAAACAGTCATTCGATATGATTGAGTATTAAAAAATTCCAAGTATAGGAAATTACTTTTGAAGCCTAAACTATCTAAATTGCTATATCAAGCTAGCGAATCATTTAAAAAAAATCATTTTGAAGCGGCCTCGTTTACGGCAAAAGGAATACTAAATCTATTCCCAGAACAAATAGATGCCACAGTAATCTTACTTAAAATAACAATAAAAAATCATGATTATTTACAAAGTGAAAAATTAATAAAAAACATCTTATTCCTCGATGAATACAATAAAGAAACGCTGCTAATAAAACTTCAAATACTCGAAATGAAAGAGCTTTTTTTTGAAGCAATCGACACTCTCGATGCACTTTTAGTTACAGAACCTCAAAACATTCAATTTCAGTATAAAAAAGGGCTAAACGCACTCAAATCAGGAAAAATATACCTTGCTGAAACCTTATTATTAAATTGTTATAATAACGGTTTTTATGATCCTTTTGTGAAATTAAATTTAGGCCATATATATAAAGCAAAAGGTAAATCAGATAAAGCGGCAGAGTTCTATCACGAATTTATTCAAGATTTCCCTCTGCACTCTGCTGTTGGTTACTGGAGTCTGGCTGATTTAAAAGATTACAAACTCAAATCCACTGACAAAGAAGCAATACAATCATTGATTCATTGTAAAACACTGTCATCTGGTAATAGATCATTATTATTATTTACACTGGGACGTATACATGAGCAGCAAGAACAATATGAAAAATCGTTCGAATCTATCCATCTCGCCAACCAATTAATGGCCAATTATCGTCCATTTCAAGCAGATTTATACTCACAGCTGATTAATGATTTTATCTCTAAATTTATAATACCACCTGAGATTCAAACACCAAACCAGGAGTTCACCCCAATATTTATTGTTGGTATGCCGAGGTCTGGTACAACATTAATTGAACAAATACTCGCAAGTCATACGGAAGTTGAGTCAACTGATGAATTACCTTATATTGAGCGTATAGGGCTTGAACTAGATATGATGGGAGGATATATTGAAAAATTGAAAAATATTACAAATGAACAAGCCCAGAAATTTGCTGAACAATACACTCAACAGGTAAAACAATACTTACCAACACTGGCGAAAATGGTTATCGATAAAAACCCAAATAACTTCATCCATATAGGCCTGATTAAAACTTTATTTCCGCAAGCCAAAATTATTAATGTCGTCAGAAATCCTTTAGACAACGCATTAAGTGTTTATAAACAATTTTTTAGTAACGGTCATAATTATTCATACTCATTAAAAGGAATTGAACTTTACTGGAAAGGTTACTTATCATTAATGAACCATTGGGAAGCTGTATATCCCAAACAAATATATCAATTGAGCTACGAAAGGTTAGTTTCAGACACAGAAAATGAAATAAAGCGGTTATTAGATTATTGTCAAATAAGCTTTGAAAAACAGTGCCTAACTTTTTATGAATCTGATCGACTAGTATTAACTCCGAGTGTTAGCCAAGTTAAGCAACCTATTACTGCTCGTTCTATAGGTTCTTGGAAAAAATACCAGCCCTACATAACACAACATTTACCTGTATTCACTGAGCTAGAAGATAAAGTAAATCTTTTAGTTGGCAACCCATCTAAACTGGATTGAGTTTTATTTTGACTTCTAACATATTTAATCAACCGATCATTATTCTTTCAGCACCAAGGGCTGGAAGCACCCTATTATTTGAATTACTTGCACAAGCAAAAGACTTGTGGACTATTGGAGGAGAAAGCCATGCTGTTATTGAAGGAATTCCTCAATTTTGCCCCGGTTATCAGGATTCTATCTCCAATGTATTAACAGAAAATGATGGTGACGAATACTCTATATCTTTGTTAAAACAAAATTTCCAAAAGGCTTTGATAAATAGAAAAAAGCAATCCTATTCTTTACAGGCTGATGGCGTTATTCGATTTTTAGAGAAGACACCAAAAAACTCCTTACGTATACGTTTCTTAAATAAAGTATTTCCAGATGCGAAATTCATCTATTTAGTAAGAGATCCAAAAGAGAATATAAGCAGTATTCTTGATGCTTGGAATTCAAAAAGCTTCATTACCTATCCAAACTTACCGGAGTTTAAAGACCGTTGGTCTCTCATTCTTCTGCCAAACTGGCCAGATCTAAAAAATAAAAGCAATGCAGAAATTGCAACATGGCAGTGGAAAGTATGCAACGAAACTATTTTAAATGAATTAAAAGAAATACCAAACGAAAGATGGCAAGTGGTGAACTATCAGGACTTAATATTAAATCCTGATAAAGTTATAACAAAAACATGTGAGTTTATTGGTGTAGAGAAAGATCAATATCTTACCGATATAACCAACAATAAATTGCCTTTATCTGAGTTTACACTAACCAAACCCCAAAATAATAAGTGGCATAAAAACGCTGATTTATTATTTCCTCAGATGAGTAAATTAACTTGTCTTATAACAAATATTAATAAGGAGCTTTTCTTATCGAATGCAAAAGAAATTAACAATGTAATCGATAAAAAACACCTTAAATATATTAGTAATTAACTGTGATAGTGTCATTAATAACTTCACTTCAAAAAACTGTCAGATGAGTATAATATGAACTAACTTGAAAAATCATGTCAGATTGGATGATACGTTGCAGTGAATTACATTAGCCCAGCAAGATAAAAAGTGCCGTGGATGAAAAAACATTATAAATATTACTTGTGAGAAATTATTTGAGCTCAAATAATTTAGCTCAAATCTGCGCTGATAAGCTACCCTAAAAATAGGGCAACAATCAGCTTAGGTCTTAGCTAGTAGAGCGCATTAAGGCATACTAGTTTAAATGCTTCGCCAGAATTTTTTCCATTTTGGTGTAAAGCTCAATTTTATTTTCTTCCTTACGGAACCCATGACCTTCATTTTTCTTCATGATCCATTCATCATCTGATAATTTAACACCTAAAGATTCCAACTCGTCTCTAAGATCTGTAGCATGCTGTTTTACCACTCGAGGATCTCGAGCACCTTGTACAATCATTAAAGGTACTTTAATTTTATCAACATGAGCTAAAGGTGACATTCTAGCCATTAATGCTTTATCATCAGGATCACCAATTTGAATTTTCATTAACTCTCTAGCTGACTCCCAATGTTTTGGCATTGAAGTGAATAATAGCCCCACATCTGTAACACCAACATAATTAATACCACATGTGTATAAATCTGGTGTAAAAGTTAATCCCGCCATGGTGGCATAACCGCCATAACTTGCGCCATAAATACACACGTTATCAGCATCAGTAATACCTTCCTTAACAAGATGTTCTACAGCATCTGTTAAATCATTTTGCATTTCTGCGCCCCACTTACCGCCATAACCAGCCTGTTCAAATTTACGACCATAGCCGCCAGAGCCTCTAAAGTTAACTTGAACGGTAGCATATCCCCGACTAGCGAAAAATTGGTGTTCAGGATTATATCCCCACACATCTCTAATTCCAAATGGGCCACCATGAGGATTAACAATCAGAGGTAATTTTCCCCCATCACTATCTTTAGGAGTAGTAATATAGGCATGAATAGTCAAGCCATCTCTACTTGTAAACTGAATGGGTTTCATCGGTGACATATCAGTAGGCTTTAACCAAGCCATTCTTGAGACTAAAAAATGAACACTACCTGTTTTTCGATTATATAAATAATAACTGCCGGGGTCTTGATCATCATTAACCAATAAAACATTTAAGTTCTCATCTTTTGATTGACTAGTTATATTAACCTGTTTATTAGGAAAAGCACTATGCAACCCCTTCATTATTTTATCTGTAGCTTTGTCTAAATAAATAGACTCAGGGTATTCATAAGTAAAATAACGCCTAGCAATTTTTTCTGATGACGAGACATTATTAACCCTGTTACATCAACTTCATCATGACCAAAAACCATTTCACCAAGCTTATTTTTTTCTGGTGAGTATTTATATATAGCAGCTCTATCACGACCTATATTTGAAGAAACAAATAAGGTTTTATCATCAAAATCAAAACTAATTGGGGAAAAACCTTCATCTAAAGGGTTAAACTCTTGTAAAACTTTAAACTCCTTAACCCCTTGCTCCTTATAAAGAAACTTACCTTCAAGCCCATTAAGTGTGGTTGATCCTCCTACATAACCAGCATTATCAAGTAACCATCTTTGTACATTACCTGGATTTTTCGCAACAAGTTTCATCTTGTTGTTTTTATTACGTTTAGTATTCCAACGACTACTTAGAGGGAGCTTATATAAGTCTGCGGCTTTAATTTTACGGCCATTATATTGAACAATTATATTATCTGGATCTTCAGGTAAAGTATGCACAACGGTAGCCGAACTAATGCCTGATATCCCAACCGTTGAACCTACTAACAACACAATTTTAGATTTATTTTTCGAAATATCAATTTTATATAAACTAAAAGATTCATTACCATCACTGTCCATTGTGAAGACAATATCCTTGTCATTAGCCTAGAAAACATCGGCTATATCTTGATTATTCAATGAAGTAACAGCACAGATATTTTTAAGCCCTTTAGTTTCCATAATAATAATATTCTTACGATTCCCCACAGCAGACAATACAGCAATATGTTTACCATTTGGTGATAACTGTAAGGCTGTAAACTCATGATTTTCAAGGGGATTTTCTACGCTAATATCAGTACTTTAGCCCAAGAAGCTTGTGTAAATAACATCGAATATATAAACACTCCTAGTTTTATCCATGTTTTCATTTTTATTCCTTTTATATGTTTTTAGTTTTGAAATCGTGTAATAATTCATTAATTGTTAAAATATTCAGAAGCTTGTTAACAAAAATTTGCACTACCTTGTATATAAACTGACACAATTTTATCATCTAAAGTTAAATATTTTACTTCATCTAAGATTATATTATTAAGTAATAACTGCTCTTTAATCGTTACTAATTTTTTATCTGTTAAAGCAGCATTAATTTGAGCCTGAATACGCTTTAGGTAATTTTTATAGTTACGCTCTAAGGTATTATAATCATCCATTGTTGGTAGTAACTGAATATTATTCTTTAACAAAGGAAGTATTGCTTCAAGTAAACCACTTTTGGAAATTCCACCGTTGGTTTTATTATTAATATTTACAAATTCATCAATGAGTAGCTTACTCTCCTTATTTTTATCGATTTGTCGTGCTGTATTGCTATTTGAAAAAAGATCTACGATTATGCTTTGTATTTTACTTGTTTCCAACCAAAGTATTAGCGCATTAGATATATCAACAGAATCTTTTATAATTTGACTATCAATATAATGGCAATTTAATACAAACCGCCCCTTATGGCTTAGTACTCTAGATAATTCATTAATTGTTTGTATCGTTTCTGAATATTCAAAACCAAAATTAGAAACAATAAAATCAAAAGTATTTTTATTAAAGGGAAGTGATTCGTTATTAACTTTGGGAAATAATTGGAGAGTTATATTAGCACTTGAAGACTGAACATTAATATCACACATATCAGAAAGAGATAATTGAATTTTTTTATCTGTATTTCTATAATCTTCTACTAATAAGTTAGTTAAATAGCCTCCACCACAAGCTAAATCAAGAACCGCACAAGAGTTCTCTTTAATATTTAACCTAAACGCTTCAGACCATTCCTTTAATAATAGTCTGTTTAATTTTGGCGCATCCGGAAAGCAAGACACATTACCTTGACTCCAGTAATCATCCCATTCGTTCATTTTAAGTCTTCCTGTTATTAGTTTTAAAATAAAAAAAGGAGCTTAAAAGCTCCTTTTTGTTAATGTACTATTAATTTCTAAAAGCTAATTGTGTAACCAGCGAATAATTCACGACCAATATGACCGGCATTATAAAGCGTATCATTTACCCATATACCATCATCATCACGAACAATTTCCTTGTCTAACAAGTTTCTTGCACCAATAGTTGCAACACCATAGTTACCTAGATCATATTTCACATTTAAATTATGTGTCACATAGCTTGTATTATGATTTGAATATTCTTGGTAGAAATCCGCAGGATTACCAGTATCAGTATTTAATACTGAATCTTCAGCTGTCGAAGCAATTGCATCTATGGTCCAGCTAATTGATAAATCGTCAATACTGTAGTTAACAGTAAATTGTGAACGCCATTTAGGAGTGCCCGGACCACCGATTTGATTTTGCTTAGGACCCGAGAAGTAAACATCTCCACCTGATTCAATTAAATAAGTTGTTGCAGATGTAAATCTTAATTCACCCATTCCTGTTTCAAGTAAATAGCCAAATTCTAAATCTAATCCATTACGAGTCATTATTGCGCCATTTTCAGAGCGAGTAACAACATTTTCACTAACGCCACCGTCAGCATCACGAACTAAAGAAACACCAGGGTATTTACCCATCAACTCATCTAGTATACCGCCATATTCAGCATTGATTAATGACTGAACAGTAATGTTTGAAATTACATTGGTAACTTCTAAATCAAAGTAATCTACCTTAACTGATAAATTTTCAATACCTGAGTAAACAAAACCAGCATTTATGTAAGTTGACTCTTCTGGACCTAAGTTTGAATTACTTTCAACTAAATTATCAAACTGACGTGCCTTACAATCTGCTGAAGCAATGCCCTGTGACTCACAAGCGACATAATCTGTTGCACTTGTTGCTGAGAAGGCTGTTTGAGCTAACAATTCATCTAAAGATGGAGCACGAAAACCATTACTGTATGAAGCTCTAATTAATAGATCATCCATAGGACGGTATTCAAGCTTAACACTTGGTGTTCCTTGGCTACCAAAATCACTATAATCATCATAACGATATGCTGCACTCACGAGTAACTCGTCTGTTATTGGTAAAGCTACTTCATAAAAAACTGCAGTTGTATCTCGTAAACCTTCAGCTGAATTACCCGCACTACCACCAATTAATCCTGCTTCAGACTGTTTATCATATTGAGAATTGAATTTTTGTTCAAAATACTCAACGCCAGCATAATGCATAATGTTACCGCCAGGTAATTCACCTAAATCAAAACCAGCACCAAAGAAATATTGCTCAAAATTATTTTGGTTTTCAGTGTAAACGGTAGCACTCATATTAGCTATGCCTGCATCTGAACCTAAACTAATATCATTTGCAGCATTGTATGCAAGACCAGAGTAACTTAAGTAAGAACGACCCACTTCACGGTAATCTAGCATAGCTTTGTGATAAGAAAATTCCCATTCCAAAGAATCGCCAAGAGCGCCAGTCAAACCAATCATATAATCTTGTTGATAATCAGTTACGTTGCCGTCACGAGTACCAATTTGATGCCAACGGAAATAACCAGCTGTTTCTTCAGCATAAGGGTTATCTACAGAGTTAGCTGGGATGTTGCTCCAGTAAGCTGCTGGTGGAGCATAACGACCAAATGAATCGTTACGACTAAACATAGCTCGAGCGTACATCTCGATATCATCTGTTATTTCATATGATACTGATGTTAAAATAGAGTCACGCTTTGTAGATGCTGAGTTGGCAGATACATTTGAATAAGCAAAACCACAAACTTCACCGCCGCCAACGCCACCTAGTAATGAACCTTGATCTAAAGATCCAACAAAACCAGGAACGGTTGCAGCTAAGTTATCACAGTTAGCAGACGCTTCTAGACCACCTGTAGTCGGATTAACAATTGTAGCTCCATAATAACTAATACCAACAGTTTCATCATAAACTGAAACTAGGCCATCGCCATTTAGATCTGAAAAGCTAGCAGCAGTGTAATCACGATCTTTATCGAAGATTGCACCTTGCTCTTGGTGGTCATAAACAAAAGTAATATTACCTTTATCTGAACTAACACCACTAGTTAATGAGAAAGATTTAGTATCAGAACCTTCTTGGTCAGGACGTCCGATTTGAAAGCTCGCAGACACGCCTTCATAATCTTTTTTCAAAATGATATTAACTACACCAGCAATAGCATCTGAACCATAAGTAGCAGAAGCGCCATCTTTCAAAATTTCAATTCGTTCAACTGCAGCCATAGGAATACTGCTTAAGTTAGCTGAAGCACCACCCAAGCTAGGCGAACCAGCCATACGTTTGCCATCTAATAATACTAATGTACGACCAGAACCAGCACCTAACAAACTAATTGTTGATTGTGATTGCTGACTACTACCAGAAGAAGGTACAAATGAACCAAAGCTATTTGAAGTAACGCTACGAAGAGCATCAGCAACTGAAATACGGCCTTGTAATTCAAATTCTGCAGCTGTAATTACAGTAATAGGACTTGCAGTTTCTAAATCAGTACGTTTGATACGTGAACCTGTTACTTCAATTCTTTCTACTTCTTCTACGACTGTTTCTGCAGCAAAAGTTATTGGTGATGTAGCTAAACACCCGCCTACTGCCATTGCAGCTAGCGAAAGTTTAAAGTTTCGTTTTAGATTAGAATTTTTCATGTTAGTGTTTCTCTCTGGAATTATAGTTTAAATATTTATTATTTTAAGTTTTTTGAATATTTCAACAAATTGTTACATTAGGTAACAATATCTATTAATTTTGCCTGAATATAGAAATATTACAACCCCTATTACAAAAATGTTTTTGAACTTTTTTCTTAGTACCTAACCAACTGTTAACCAATGAAATAATCAATCTATTAAACAAACTGCATCCAAATATGTATCGATTTATAGACGCTACAAACAAACATCTTGCAATAACCATTGCAGAAGAAAGAGGTAAGCCTCTTTGGGAATCCCGTACAGAAGTTGGCGCTATGATGGGTAAAGTAGCGATTTCTGTCAAAGCAAACAATGAGCGAACAGGTACTGTTGAAAACCCAATGCCTGGCGCAAAAGCAATGATACGTCATAAGCCCCATGGTTTTGTTGACATTTTTGGTCCTTACAACTTCCCTGGTCATTTACCTAACGGTCATATTGTTCCTGCATTAATAGCGGGTAACACGGTTGTATTTAAAGCATCGCTAATGACTGAAAGAGATCAACCCTTACTCTTTATTCTCTTCTATTTATAGATAATCGTTTCATTTAACGCCCTCTAATTTTTAATGTCTGGTATTTTCTCTTATATAAATACAGCAATCGTTATAGTTCAGTGAACAATAAATATCGCTTGTTAAATATTAACCATAAAAAAACCCGCTAAGTAGCGGGTTTTTTAACAACTAAATTATTGTTTAAACAATTTTTAGAAGCGGATTGAAGCGCTTAAACGAACATAACGTGGAGTCTGCCAGTTCTGTGCTAAGCCGTAAGTTGGGCTAACAAAGTAGTTACCTGAACCGTCTTCATTGAAATCAGTTCTAGATTCATCATCATAAATCTCGTCGAATTCAGATGCTGTATCATTGTTAAATACGTTGAAAACATCTGCACGAAGATTTAAGTCAAAGTCTTCAAATTCAATGTCGTAACTAGCCGTTAAATCAAGGTTCCAAAGAGAATTTGTTGTACCTTCTGAACCACGTTTAGCTAATTGACCGCCTTTGTAGAAAGACTCTGAACCATATGCCTGAGCAAATATATCAGTTGGGTGAATACCAAATGCACTTCTTGGTTTACCTGCTTGCCATGAGAAGTTTGCGCCAATATTCAAGTCATCAGTAACTTGGTAAGAACCAAATACTTTAACTGAATGACGACGGTCATTTGGTAAGTTACCATCACCACCATCTAATAAACCAGGTTGGTCAAAGTTAGTTGTTAAACCAGCGTCATCTTGACCGTTGTCTGAACGAACTAAACCTTCGTTGTTACCCCAGCTATGAGACCAAGTGTAAGTACCAGTTAACATCCATTTGCCATCCCACTCTTTGTTAACAGTTACGTCAACAGCAGCATATTTACGGATAGCTTCAGGGTAGTTTAAGTCAGATGCAGGAATAGTGTATTCTTGATTAGCTAAAGGACCATTGAAGTAATCACCATTTGCATCTTTCTGATTATCATCAGGGTCAGTCGTTACAGTAATATCTGTACCTGGGTTAGTTAATACATAGTAATGGAAACCTGTACATTCAGTACAAGCTGAACCGAATTCGCGATTAACATATTCATTAAAACCAAAATCGATTGCAACATCTTCAATAGTTGTTGCTAGCTCACGGTAAGTACCTTGAACTGCCATGCTCCATTCGTCATTTAACTGGAACTGGTAACCGGCAATGAATTCATCTGAATACATAGGGTCGATGCTTGAATCAACGATTGCGCCTGCTTCTGGAACATCACCGTTTGAGAATACATCTCTAGGACGACCATCGTAAGTACCACCAGTTAGATTAGGAACTTCTAACCCGTCGCTGCTCATACCGTCGTAGTTGTAGTAATCTTGAGTATAAGTTTCAGCACCGGCTAAACGAATGTTAGTGTTAGCAGCGATTGGAAGATAGTAACGACCGTAGCTTGCCCATATTTTAGACTCGCCATCGCCCATAACATCGTATACTGCGCCTAAACGTAATGCCCATTGGTTTTCAAGTTTAATGAAAGATTCACCAATACCATTCTTGTTTTCAAATGAATCGTTACGAATACCAGCATTAATAACTAGATCGTCTGTAGCTTGCCATTGATCTTGAATGTAGTATGCAAAGTTTTCTGATTCAAAAGAACCACCGCTGCTGTATGTACGGTGACGTACATAATCAATCGTAGTATCATCTTCACCGATTACGTATAAGTAGTAAGCGCCACCAGAGTTAATTGTTTGTTGGTTTGCTGTTAGTGATTCTTTATCAACACCAAAACGTATTTCATGATCACCTAAGTACCAATCAGCATCGATACGAACAACTTGACGCTGATCATCACCTTCACCAATGCTAAAGTTAGCAAAGTTACCACCAGGAACAAACGCTCCTGTTCTAGTAAAGTTACGGTAAATAGCTGGGTTAGCATCTAAAACACTACCAGCTGTACGGTCTGTTTCATTGATACCGTATTGAACTGATACTGAAAAATCGTCAGTAATAATAGACGTTAATTTAGCTGTGTAGTTCAAACCACCATTGTCTTCAAAACTTTCTTTTGGTTCAGCACCAGTAGAACCAATATAATCAGTTCTCAATGTAGTTGTAGTGCTCTGATCAGAGAAAGCTGAGATTTCAAGGATATTGTTTTCAGTAATATACCAATCTACTTTTGCACCCCAAAAAGAATCATCATCTTTTTCTGAGTATAAACTTTGTGCAATACCATCTGGAGTAGAAGCTTGTCCACCGTTGTATTCAAATTCATCGCTACGCGGGCTGTATAGTGCGTAATAGAAAAGAGTATCTTCGATGATAGCGCCACTTGCCCATAAGTTAACTTCGTAGAAGTCATTCTCATCGCCGGTATTATCAATACGTAAAGTACCGTCATCACGTTTTTGTGATTGCTTATCTTCTCTTAAAGCATCTGGTTCGTAGTAAACATTCACGCCAGATTTAAATTCGTTTGAACCACTCTTAGTTTTTGCGTTAATTACGCCACCAGTAGCACGACCAAATTCAGCCGAGTAACCACCAGTTTTAACTTCAAATGTATCATACATTTCAAATGGTGGTTGACTAGAACCAACACCTGTACGGAAGTTAGTAATGTTAAGACCATTCACGTAGTAAGCATTTTCAGCTACAGATGCACCACCAATAGATGGGTTGTTACCAAAAGCAGAATCACCTTTAGTTGTACCCGGTGCTAATAAAGCAACACCAGTGAAATCACGTGCAACAGGTACTCTATCAAGAGTTAAAGTATCAACAACGATACCTGTGCTTGAACTTGTGATATCAACCATAGCAATAGCTGAACCAGTAACTTCAATACGCTCAATATCATCAGCAGCTAGAGTCATGTTAAGGCTAACTTTACCGCCCATACCAACTTTAACATCTTTTTGAGCTGTGATTTGGAAGCCATCTTTCATTGCTGTAATGTCATACATTCCAGGAGGAAGAAGCGGGAAGCGGAAAGAACCTTCGCTATCAGAAACAACAGAGCGAGTTAAACCAGTTTCTTTGTTAACAATTTTAATTGTAACTGAACCAAGAACTTGACCACCTTGGCTAATAGAACTACCAGTAATATAACCTGTTGTGTTATTTGCCATTGCAGGCATTGCTGCACTCAATGACATCGCTACTGCTACAGCAGTAATTGATTGTTTAAAGCTACGCTTTAAATTAGAATTTTTCATATTAGTATTTCTCTCTAGACTTATAGTTTAAATATTTATTGTTTTAAATTCTTTGAATACTTCAACAAATTGTTAAATTAAGTAACAATATCCATTAATTCTGCCTGAATATAGAAATATTACAACCCCTATTACAAAAATGTTTTTGAACTTTTTTATTAGTACCTAACCAACTGTTAACCAATAAAATAGTCTATCTATTAAACAAATTGCATCCAAATATATATCGATTTGTAGACGATATAAACAAAAAAAAAGCCTTTTAGTAACTTTTTTGTAAAAATATTTTATACAAAATGTCTGTATTAATTGAAGTATTTCAAATATCAGCTATAAATCACTTCAGGGAGCCGCAATGAGTTCTGCTTTATATAATACAAATCGATTTAACTGCAACTCTTTGACTGAGCGAATCAAAAAGATAACTATTCACCTCTCCCAAAAATAATGCCAATGTTTGAATTATCCCCCTTATTTACATGACCCGTTAAAAATTAAGGGGGACTTCCGTTAATGTTTAGTCAACGTGTTGAGGATAAAAATAATCCTCTATTTCGGTGAGTAAGCAGCCAAAATTTGACGCGACGACAGTTAACGCATGAAATTAAATTAATTGATAACTGAGATATCTAGATATATAAAACGTTATCTGTAGAGACCCCCCCCGACTAGCACTATAGTTAACACCTGACATTTATATAAATATTTATTTGTTCGTGCAGTAATGTTTGCAACAACATATCTTTTTTAAAAAAACTAATTAACAGACATATTTCAATCTAAATTTTTTTATAAATAACGAAAAAATAGCAGTGACCAACCTTGATCAAGCGCCTATATAAGAGGTATGGTATGTTTTTTTATAAAGGTTACATTTTTAATGGTTACTGATACTGAAGGTTACATCCATATTATCGAATACTTGACTGAGCATTTCAGTTTATTTGAAAATTCTCCCCCTGTAAGTGCTGATTCAGATACTGTTATGACCGTTATTGAACAAGAATTAAGTGAACAAATCATTAGTATTTGCAGCCAGAACGAAGCATTGTCTTTTAATCAGCGCAATACTATTATTCGAGAAGTTGATGCTATTGTTTATGATTTAGAAGAGATTCTCTCTGGCGTTATTAACAATAAAGTCACTAACGAGCAAAAAAAGTTCATTAAAGAGTTTGCCTTATTGATTAAGAATTTATTTGATAGCGAAATTCATAGTCAGTTTTTATCTTAAGGCGTTGAACGTATTATTTCGAGCAAGAGTATTTACCCACAAAAAACCTGATCACGACCTGAGTCTTTCGCTTGATATAATGCTCGGTCAGCGCGGGTAAAGAAATCATCAAAGTTATCATCTTCAAATCTTATACAAGTAACGCCGATACTGACGGTTACTTTAATTTCGCCCTGCCACTCACCCTTTATAATTAAATTACTTTGATTAAGTCGAATACGCTCTGCGACTAACTTTGCTGATTGCAATGTAGTTTCAGGGAGTAATATTGAAAATTCTTCACCGCCAATGCGGGCTAAAATATCTTCTTGTCGAAGACAAGGAAGTAAACATTGAGCCACTGACATTAGCACCTTATCGCCTACCGGATGGCCATAGCTATCATTGATATTTTTAAAGTGATCAATATCAATGGCAATCAAGGATAGAATACGAAGGTGTCTTTTAGCACGGTGAAACTCTCGTTCAGCATGTTCAATAAAATAGCGGCGGTTATACAGCTTAGTTAATGAATCGGTATTTGCTTGTTTTCTAAATTCTTCTTTTAACGCATACAATTCACTGACGTCGGTAGAAAATCCAATTAACGTTGGAAGTTCACCTTGGTGTTGATAAGGAATTTTTGTACTAATATAGTAGCGAACATTACCTTGTTCATCGACTGAGTTTTCTTCTATGGTTTGTTTTTCGCCCGTATCAAAAACTTTTTGATCAGATTGGTTAAAATGCTCAGCAACATCAAGGGGTAAAACCTCAGTGTCTTTCTTACCAATAATATTCTCTGCTGGCGTACCAAATAATTCAGCAACTTTACTGTTTACATATTTAAATGTTCGCTCATTATCTTTCATGTAAATATAAGCATCTACATTATCGAGTACTGTATGAAGTAATTTTTTCTGTGCTTTAACTATCTTTTGGAGCTTTTTTTCTGCTGTTATATCTGTTGATACACCACAAATACCGATGACATTGTTAGCATCATCGAACAAGGGTTTTTTAACCGTTTTATATATCCGAGTTTCTTGTAGGGATTTGATGAAGTTTGTTTCTTCATTTTCTACGGTTATGGCCTCTTTAATAACCTTTCCATCATTTTCTTTTAGTTGCTGAGATAACGCTAAATCAAAGAAATGACTATCATCAAAGCCAATGATATCTGTTGAGTTAATATTAAATAAATCCAATACAGCTTGGTTTACATAGGTATAGCAACCATGAATATCTTTAGTGAATATACAAGTGCCAACGTTATCTAACACTTCTGCTAACATATTTACGTCTACAGATAAATTATCCTTTGACGGAGAAGTAACGGGTAATGGTTGCTTTTTACTCACTAATAAACCTTATCTGTTGATGATATTACAGAAAGTTTAATTGTAGTAGAAAATTGACAATAGGCATTATGCTTGCGACATAATCCTTATTTAGCCAATATTTGTTCAGTGGATGAACTTGCATAGTACAAAGACAGGAGACACACAGCAGGATTAAGCGCTAAAGTTATCTTGATATAACCCAAGAGAAAATGACTTTCTATTGGGTTATTAAATCATAGGTGTTGGTAAGCTATGATTTTAAATTAGTAAGCGCCGGCCGCATAGGTTAATTCATAGCTGTGGCTGTATATTTCTAAAATATTACCAAAAGGGTCTTCCATGTAAATCATACGATAGGGCTTTTCACCAGGATAGTAGTAACGTGGCTCTGCCATACGCTTTTTACCACCCGCTTCGACAATTTTTTCCACCAGTTCTTCAAGATTAGGATCTTGCACACAAAAATGAAACACACCTGTTTTCCAGTATTCAAAGTTGTCTTCTGGATTTTCTTGATTAGCAAATTCGAATAGCTCAACGCCAATGCGGTCGCCTGTCGACATGTGAGCTATTTTAAATTTACCCCAATTAGCGCCAAACACGTCGGTACACATAGCGCCAATAGGGCTATCATCTTCAATGATTTCTGTCGGTTTCATTATTTCATACCAACCTAAAACACCAGTATAAAATTCAACAGCAGCCTCTAAATTAGGGACTGAAATACCGATATGGGAAAAAGTTCTTGGATATGCTTTACTCATTTTTATTACCTTGTTAAATTTGATAGACAAAGTATAGTGAACTTTATAAAGTATATAAAATTATCATTTGTAATATAAATGAGTACATTTTGTTATGATAAATCTTATTTGGTTAAAGACATTTTGCACGCTTGCTGACGTTGGTCATTTTACCCAAACAGCAGAAATTCTTTTTATGACGCAATCTGGGGTAAGCCAGCATATAAAAAAACTTGAAGCGCAATTGGACACTTTATTATTAACGCGGGAGGGGAAATCTTTCTCATTGACCGATGCGGGTATTAAATTACGCCAACAAGGGCAAGATTTATTAGAAACATCTGCTGATATCGAAGCTTCAATTAAACAAGATGATGCTTTTATCGGTGTCATTAAAATAAGTACACCTGGCAGTGTCGGCTTAAAACTATACCCAAAGATGCTTGATATACAGCAACGCTATCCGGCGCTTATTATCGATTACACCTTTGCACCCAATAAAAATATAGAGCAAAATTTAATTGAGCGAAAAATTGATCTGGGGATACTCACTGAGTTAAGTAGAAGCCCACAGTTAGTCTACAAAAAAATAGCCATTGAGCCTTTGGTTTTAGTGACGTCAAGTGACATCAAAAGCATCAATTGGCAAGTGCTTACTTCTATAGGTTTTATCAGCCACCCTGATTCAGAACATCATGCACAACAGTTATTGAGTAAAAATTATCTTGAATTTGAACATACCAGTCAATTTAACCACAAAGGATTTTCTAATCAAATAAGTTTGATTTTATTGCCCGTTAGCCAAGGATTAGGTTTTACCGTATTACCCCTGCATGCGGTAAACGCTTTCCCTGAGCAAAGCCTAATAAAAGTACACACATTGGAGATACCGGTCAATGAAACCTTATACCTTTGCCAAAACAAACATTCTTTCGACACTCAAAGAAGTCAATTAATTAAAAAGTCGATTAGGGAGTTTATTTTATAACATGACTATAAAAATTCAATTAGCGTATTAACCTTTAGCGATAAGCAGACATTAAAATCGGCTGAAAGTGACTTATTTTCAATTTATTTCCAGCCGATTCGCCATTGGCCACTAACTTTTAGATCACGCCAGTCTATGGTGTATTCACTATGAGTCATCACCGCTTCGATAACACAGGCAATTACTTTTTGCTCTTCGTCAAATTCCACCTTAGTGATAATAAAGTGTTTTTCTTTATTAGTAATATCAACTTTAGTCCACTTACTATTGATGAGGGCTTTAGGATTAATTTTATTCATCTTTACCTTAGTGTATAAGTTATTGTTTCAAGAAAGACAGTGTAAATATCGATAATGCAAATTGCCCAGGGACTTTTTTAGTCATTAAAAAACCGACTTCTTTAATATCTTCTGAATTAAGTATAGGCGCATTGGGTATAGCCCTTCCACGAAAGGTTGCTTTAAAGTCTGCAAGCTCGAAGATATGATTTTCACGCTTATTAGCGACGGTTTTAAAGTCATGTTTATAAGCTAACCGGTAGCCATTTACATAAATAATTAGCCTTAATTGATAGGCTTGCCCGTCACCTTCGGTGTTAATAACAAGTTTCTTATAAGATTGTGGAAGATTATCGACAGCACGAAAAACTGAACTAAAGCCGCCATTATTATCTAGAGAGATGCTACCGCTAAAAATGCCATGATCTTGAGCAATTGTCATTTCACCGTTTGACAAGCCGCCCATAACGCCATCATTGGTTATTCGCCAGCGTCCATTTTCTTGCTTTGAAAAATCAATCATATAAGCCTTCTTATTGCCATTTGAATTATCATTAGCCTGTTTATCAATATCGTTTCCACTGGCGTAAGCACTGAAAGATAACCATAAAATTAAAATAAATCGCATCAATAAATTCCACCGAGTATTAAAATTATATCACTTGATAAATACGCAAAATAAACTTGTTAAGATCAAAACGGCTAAAAATGAGCTAAAATTAATACTTTAACGTATGCAGCGTTAGATTTAATTTAAAATAATAACCAACGAGTAAAAATATATGCGCATTTTTTTATTGATTTTGTTCATCAGCCTTGCCTCAGGTTGTAGCACAAAATATACAAATCAATCAGTCACGGGTAAAGCTTTTCCAGCGGTTACCGGACAAACATTAGAAGGAAACACGGTCAATATTCCAGCCGACTTCAACAAAGAAGTTACTTTATTATTAGTAGGCTACAAACAAAATTCACAGTTTGATATCGACAGATGGTTAATTGGTTTAGATATGACTGAAACAAAAGTTGATGTCTATGAGCTCCCAACTATTCAAGGATTGTTCCCAAAAATGTTCAGTACTTTTATCGACAATGGTATGCGTGCTGGTATTCCAAAGCCTCTTTGGAAAGGGGTGATTACAGTTTATGAAGACGGTGATAAAGTTCAAGCGTTCACTGGAAATGAAAACCCTAATAACACACGGGTGTTACTGTTAGATAAGAATGGCATCATTGTATATTTTTATGATGAGGGTTTTTCAGTTGCAGCGCTTAATGAGTTGAGAGATAAATTAACGCCATCGAACTAGTGGAACTTTGTTGAGACTTGTGCAAGAGACAGCAACTAACCGTGATTGTCTTTTGCCAATTTTAGCCATTTACTGAAGGTTTAGTACTATCTATTTATGTACGCAAGTTTCTTTCTTTTAACGTTGTCGTTGAAATACCTTGAAGCACGATATGTTAACTCATCACTTCGCCCTTGATTTTTACCGCACCAAAACAGGGCGCTTAATCATATCAGTGCACTTCCCTCGGTTATTCATCACTTAAAAATCACACTAACCTCAAAAAAAAACCCTTTATTACAATAAATTAGTCGCTAAATACTGTTTACTAATGAACTGGCATAAGACTTGAAGCTCTAATGATAATGAATCGTTATCTATAGTGAAATTATGCTCTCTGCTTTTATTAAACAACACAAACTACCTGATGAATTCAGCGACACCGTTAGACTGCATTATCAACCACTTGCTGAGCGAATATTGGCGCAATTCAAAAAAAACAACACGCCGTACTTTGTTGGTATCAATGGCTGCCAAGGTAGTGGAAAGTCTACATTAACAGATTTTCTCGCTGAATATTTAACAGCACAACACCCTCTTAATGTGGTGATAATGTCTTTAGATGATTTTTACCTAACAGGTGAAAAACGTCAGCAGCTTGCAGAAAATATTCACCCCTTATTAGCGACCAGAGGTGTGCCAGGCACCCATGATATGGCGACTCTTGAGCACGTACTTTTGCAATTAAAAACCAAAAAAACTGGGTTTTCTATCCCTAGATTCAATAAAGCTACCGATGAACCCTATCCAAAAGAGCAATGGACTGTGGTTGATAAACCAATAGATATTATTTTATTAGAAGGATGGTGTTGGGGGGTAAAGCCTCAAACTGAAGAACAGCTAAGGTCAGCTATTAATGAACTTGAATTGCAGTATGACGCTAAAGGTGAATGGAGAAATTACGTTAATCAACAACTGAGCGAGGCTTATGTTCCCTTGTACAAAAGCATGGACTTTTGGTTAGCACTGCAAGCACCATCATTTGACTGTGTTTATAAATGGCGATTAGAGCAAGAGCAAAAATTACAAGCTAGAAACATCGATTTAGCTAATTCAAAGGTTATGTCTCCTGCAGAAATATTAAACTTCACCCAATATTTCCAGAGACTTAGCGTTCAGAGCTGCACGACTATCGCACAATCTGCCGACGCAATATTTTACTTAGATTATGCTCGCCAAATCACAGATGTGCCTCTACAGGAAGTACTATGAGCTCATTGAGTACACTTGTTTTTAGTGACTTAGATGGAACCTTACTCGATCACTTCACTTATCAATCAAGCCCCGCAGATAAAACACTTGCGCAATTAAAATGTGCCAATATTCCGGTTATTTTAAATACCAGTAAAACCCTTGCTGAATTGGCCATTATCCATAGTGAGCTCAAACTAGATACCCCCTTTATTGTTGAAAATGGTGCCGCTATTTATATTCCTATAGCTACTTTTTTAGTACAACCTGCTGACACTGAAATTGTTGGTGACTATTGGGTAAAGTCTTTCTGTTTACCTAGGCAGCATTGGTTAACGTTGTTAGCTGAACAAACTGATGAATTTAAAAAGTATTATCAAGGTTTTTCGACTATGTCTGCAGCTGACCTTTCGGAAATAACAGGGCTGTCACTAGCAGAAGCTAAGCGCGCTCAACAGAGACAATATGGTGAACCCATTAAATGGTTCGGTGATAAGGTCAGCAAAAATCGCTTTATAGATCATCTTATTGATCTAGGTGCCAATGTTGTTCAAGGTGGTCGGTTCATTCATATTGGTGGCTACTGCGATAAAGGCCAAGCCCTAATTTGGCTAACGGAGCAATATCGAGAAAACTTTAATAACCCTACAATTATGACCATTGCCTTGGGTGATGGTGAAAATGATAGCCCAATGCTAGAAGCCGCAGATATCGCGGTGCAAATTCGTTCACCCGTTCATGACTTCCCGAAACTCTATCGCCAATTTAAAACGACTCGTACGCAAGATTATGGTCCTGAGGGTTGGGCTCAAGCACTACAAACCCTGCTAGCAAAGCAATTACTTTCATCTTCTACTATTATATAAGAGGTAAACCATGGCTGATTTTTATCAAAACGGTACAGTAACCACGCTACATAACCTAGCACAGCGTGAACCAGCGGATATGGCAGCTGAAATACTAGCCTTCTCTAAAAAGCGCTCTTTAGGGCTTATTTTGCCTTCATTATTTTCTGAATTAGAAGGCGAAGCTTTGCCCGACATTATTAATAAGATTAAAGGTGTCAAATATTTATCAGAAATAGTTATTGGTCTTGACCGTGCCAATCTTGAACAATATAAACACGCCTTAACTTTCTTTGGCCAACTGCCGCAACATCATCGAGTATTATGGAATGACGGTCCAAGATTACAAGCGATAGATGCAAAGTTACAAGCCCTGGGCTTAGCCCCCAAAGAGTTAGGTAAAGGCCGTAATGTTTGGTATTGCATGGGCTATATATTGGCTTCGGGTAAAGCTGAGTCAATTGCCCTACATGACTGTGATATTTTGACCTACGAACGTGAACTACTAGATAGACTACTTTATCCTGTTGCTAACCCTATGTTTAATTACGAGTTTGCTAAAGGTTTTTATGCACGAGTTGCAGGAGGAAAAATAAATGGCCGGGTGTCTCGTCTATTAGTAACACCGTTAATTAAAGCGTTAAAAAAAACAGTCGGTCATTGTGACTATTTAGAATACATGGACAGTTTTTTATATCCTTTAGCCGGTGAGTTTTCTTTCCGTCGAGATGTATTAAACGATATTCGTATTCCTAGTGATTGGGGCCTTGAAATTGGTGTGCTCTCAGAAATGTATCGTAACTATTCGCCTAACCGTTTATGCCAAGTTGATATTGCGGCAACCTACGATCATAAGCATCAAGATTTATCTTTGGATAATACTGACGGTGGTTTATCAAAAATGTCGATTGATATCAGTAAAGCCTTTATTCGTAAACTTGCTACCCAAGGTGAAACGTTCACAGCAGAAAAATTCAGAACATTGAAAGCGACTTACTACCGAATTGCTTTGGATTATGTCGAAACTTATCGAAATGATGCCATGATGAATGGCCTTAAACTTGATATTCATAATGAAGAAAAAGCCGTTGAGATGTTCGCACAGAATATATTAACCGCGGGCAATACCTTCTTAGATCAACCCATGGATACGCCGTTTATTCCTTCTTGGAATAGAGTGGTTAGCGCCATACCTGATATTTTATCGCAACTAAAAGAAGCGGTAGAGTTAGATAACGAAGAATTCAGTCAAGCATTATAAAAAAAGGTGCCACATGCCAACGCAAGATAATCAGTTAACACCTAAATTGCAGGGTAATTTAAAAGAAAAGTTAGTTCAGCAGCTTTCGACTATTTATCACGATGTCCCACTAGAAAAGTCAGTAAGTGATATTGCCCAATCTCTGCTTGATATCATGGGTTTATCTAAAAAAACAATGGCGGCGAAGCCTTTCTCAAACCATTGGTCAGAAGAAGATATTATCTTGATAACCTATGGCGATAGTATCGTTAAGGCTGATGAAGCACCACTCAAAACATTAAAGACTTTTTTAGACACTAACGTTAGTAATACGATTAACAGTGTACATATTTTGCCTTTTTTTCCTTATAGCTCTGATGATGGTTTTTCAGTTATCGATTATTCATCAGTAAATGAGTCGTTAGGTACTTGGCAAGATATTGGCCAGATAAGTGAACATTATCGTTTAATGTCTGATCTAGTCATCAATCATTGTTCAAGCAGAAGTGCATGGTTTGACAATTTCATTAAAGGTGAAGGACAAGGTAGCGATTATTTTTTTACTGCTCTTGCAGATGATGACTTGTCAGCCGTTGTGAGACCAAGGACATCGCGACTATTAAAGGAAGTTGAAACCGGCAAAGGCAAACAATTTGTTTGGTGCACATTCAGTCATGACCAAGTTGATTTTGACTTTCGTAACCCTGAAGTTTTAAAAGCTTTCACTTCTATTATTAAACAATACCTTGATATGGGTGTAAAAATATTTCGTTTAGATGCCATCGCGTTTTTGTGGAAAGTAGTAGGAACACCCAGTATTAACTTACCGCAAACTCACGAAGTCGTTAGGTTATTAAGGACGCTTATTGAATCAGCTATAGAAGATGCTGTTATTATCACTGAAACCAATATCCCCAATACGCAGAACCTCACTTATTTTGGTAATGCCAATGAAGCCCATGGGATTTATAATTTTTCATTACCGCCGTTGTTATTAAATACCTTACTAACGGGTAACTGCTTATACCTTAAACGCTGGCTAATGAGCATGCCTCCTGCGCAAGACGGCACTATGTATTTTAACTTTATTGCATCACATGACGGAATTGGTTTACGCCCGGCAGAAGGATTATTAGATGAAGCTGAGCTCGATAACTTAGTAAAAGCAGTAGAAAATTTCGGTGGAAAAATATCATGGCGCACTACAGATACCGGCCAACAAAAAGCCTATGAAATGAACATATCACTTTATGATGCGATGCAAGGCACGGTGCGAGGTAAAGATCAGTGGAACTTTGAGCGTTTTATTTGTGCACATGCCATTATGTTTGCCCTCGAAGGCATACCAGGTATCTACATTCACAGCATGCTAGGCACACAAAATGATTATCAAAAATTAGCAAATACCCATCATAACCGTGCAATTAACAGGCGCCGCTGGCATGTAGAAGCTTTAGAAGAAGCGCTTAATGACAGTAACTTACACCATGCAAAAGTGCTTTCGACATTAAAGTCTTTATTGGCGTTAAGAATTAAACAACCCGCCTTTCACCCTAACGCAACGCAATTTACCCTGCATTTAGGTTTGCAATTATTTGGCTTTTGGCGACAAAGTAAAGACCGAAAACAAAGCATGTTTTGTGTGAGTAATATTTCTGATCAACCGGTAATATTACCCTTGAGTGAGCTGAACTTAATTATTACCGAATCATGGTGTGAACTTATTACCGAAGTAAAAATAACAGAGTTAAACCAAGATCTTACCTTATCACCTTATCAAACAGTATGGATATCAAATATATAAAGTGAAAAGTTAAAAATAAACGCTATACTAAAAATAATTTTGGTGTTGACTGCAGATTAGCTTTGAAATAGCTGAGGGATTATCAATGAATGATTATTTTGCACCTCATGGTGAATTCAAATTACATGTCAGTAATAATATAATTATCGCGCGCTTAACGGGTTCCTGGAATAAAGAGTGTGCAGAAAATTTTTCACAAGCATTTACAACGCAAGTAAAATTGTTAAAAACACCAAGATGGGCGCACTTAGTCTTCTTAGATGACTGGCAAATAAGTGTTCCTGAAATTGCCCCTGTTGTTGATGATTTAGCCGCTTTTTGTATTTTAAATGGTTTAGAAAAATCAGCGCAAGTCGCCCATGAATCAATGATGAAAAAAATGTACCTCGATAAGATGGCAATTGAAACACGCAGTAACTTTGAGAGGCGAATATTTTCTGACCAAGATAAAGCGATTAGCTGGCTCAGTGAATATGGTTTTACTACAACAAAAGGATTAAATGCTTACGAGTTAGTCTAGTTTAATATAACTGCTAGAAGTTTTTCGTAAATACTAAAAGCAACTGTAAACTGCTATTGTCCTCAACTAAAGGACTGTCAGTAATACTTTTATCAAACCAAGTGTATTCGAGATTTAAGCGAGTATATCCGCCAAAAAAAATAGGGGTCGCCATTGAAAATCCAATATTTTTATTAACGCCACTATGGCCGAGATAAGCGCTCCTATTTTGATTCACTTCGTCTTTAGAAACACCATAATAGTAATCAACATGATGTTTATCTAAGAAACTTAGTGAAAATGAGGGTTCGAAAAATATTGGCCCATACCTAAAAACATGACCAATCGTTGATTTTATCTCAAAGCCATTTGAACGATTTAGTGCATCAAACATCGAAGAAAGTCCAATTTTCCAATCATTTTGCTGATAATCGAGACCAAAGCCGACATCAAATGAACTTTTTCTTTTTCTCATTCCTTCGAAAATGGCACTATCAGATTCATCAAACCCTTGAAATCTTGGGGATAATTTTGCGGAGAGCGTCAATCGATTCGCATTTATTAACTTATAATTAATGAATGGTCCAAATACTGACAAGTTTTCTCCTTGATATCCCAATAAAGGTAAAGGCATTATTCGGGTGTTATATCCCTTGTATATTTCTTTATTAACACTGAGACCTAAGCCGTATAGAAAACCTTCGGTTTTTTTTCGCTCAACAGAGACCACTGTTCCCTGCTCTGAAAAGACATAAAAAGCAGGAAAAACTAAAAGTAATATTAAGGCTTTATAAATACTTTGTATCATTGGGTGATTACCACTTAATTTCTATTAAACCGAGTATACGTTTAAAAGTGGGATGAGGTTTAAACCTTCGATGAGATTAACTTAGCAACAGCTTATTATAACTCTATTATTTCAGTGTTAATTTAATAATACGGTTATTGAAAATAATATTTCTTATAACAAAGAATAAAGTACAGCCTTGCCTTTATGGTTAGCTAGAGACAATAATTAAAATATAACAGCGAGGTGATCGACCTTAGCCTAAACTGCGTATAGTTAAGTATAAATTATATTATCGGGTAAACTTAAAATGAAACACTTGAGCCATAACGAATTGTTAAAGATGGATTCACGCTACCGGGCTCAACTGATTAATAGTTTATCTGGATTTAAAAGTGCTAACGTCATTGGTACACGCAACAAGCAAAACCATAACAATTTAGCAATATTTAGCTCTGTTGTCCATTTAGGCTCTTCGCCTGCTTTAGTTGGTTTTATTACTCGCCCAGACATCGTCGAACGCCATACTTTAGAAAACATTCTGCAGACTAAACAATTTACCATAAATCAAGTTAATGAAAGTTTTTGGCAAGCGGCACATCAAACATCAGCACGCTATAATGCCGACCAATCAGAATTTGAGCAAACCGATTTAACGCCTTATAACGTTGATGGTATCAATGCCCCTTTTGTTAAAGAAAGTCACTTAAAGTACGCCTTGAATCTACGTGAGATAGTGCCAATCGAACTTAATGGTACTCAATTAGTAATAGGTGAAATCACTGATATTCTTTGTGATGAAATTGCTATTAAAGCCGATGGCTATATTGATATCGAATCATTGGGTACGGTTGCTATTTCAGGACTAGATAGCTACCACACCAGTCAACGGTTATCACGATTGAGTTATGCTAAGCCAGAAGTTCAGCCTAGAGAAATTTCACTTGATGGCCAGGCGCTTGACAGTAATTCATTTGAAATCTAAATAAGCTTCACCAGATTCTAGGGACAAAAATGAAAAGTTGGCAGTTACTTGGCTATCTCGGTCTACTACCTTTTGCAGGTTTTTTATATTTAAGTGTTGTGCTAAAAGACTCATCTATGTTGGCACAACAAGCTTTTATAGCCTATAGCGCTATTATAGTCAGTTTTGTTGCTGGCACATTGTGGCGTAAAGCCGAAGACAATGCTCGGCTAACACAGCAAGTCATTAGCAATTTATTAAGCTTGATCGCTTTTACCACTTTACTAGTACCCCGTGATTTGGCCTTGATAGTATTATCATTCAGCTTTACGTTTTTATTTTTATATGAAAAAAAATTAGCAATGACAGAGCAAGTAAACGATTTTGATGTGACTTACATGAGAATGCGTTTTTGGTTAACTTTTATTGTTCTCTCACTGCATACCAGTGCTTATTATCTGTGGTTCATTTATATAGCCACCCAGTAACTTTTAGGAAAATTCATGCTAACTATATTTTATGATGGCAATTGTCCAATGTGCGCAACTGAAATGATCCACCTAAAAAGGCATGATCAAGACAACATCATACTTTTGGTCGATATACACCAAGAAAATTTTTCAAGTCTTTACCCTGCAATTGATTTTTCAGCCGCTATGAAAATATTACACGCAACTTATAATGGTAAAATTCTACTCGGTTTAGAAGTCACACATAGGGCTTGGACACTTGTTGGTAAAGGTTTTTGGGTAGCTCCTCTTAATTGGCCAGTATTTAAAACACTAAGCCACTGGGTTTACTTAGGACTAGCTAAATACCGTCATCAAATTTCAGCACTTCTCGCCAAAGTTTTTGGCATAAAAACAGCAAACTGTAATTCAGGAACTTGTTATGATAAATCAACTAACACTGATCATTGGCGCAAATAGCGACATTGGCAAAGCAATTGCCACTCAAGTAGCTTCTTTGGCTGATACTGGCCTTATTCTTATTAGTCGACAAGCTCTTGACGAGAAAAACACTGTCGAGCAGGAAAACAACCTTAAAATTAAAAAAATTGTGGTTGAAGACTACCAAC
The DNA here is from genome assembly GCF_014076785.1 of Colwellia sp. MB3u-55. Taxonomy (NCBI): domain Bacteria; kingdom Pseudomonadati; phylum Pseudomonadota; class Gammaproteobacteria; order Alteromonadales; family Colwelliaceae; genus Colwellia; species Colwellia sp. MB3u-55. The sequence continues at coordinate 32,328 of NZ_JACGUS010000020.1, read as the reverse complement.
CGCAATCAATAGACAATGCTATAGCAGAATTAGTAGCCCATAGTGAATTACCCATAAGCCAAGTTTTTGTTTGTAACGGCATACTGCATAGTGAAACATTTCAACCAGAAAAACGTCTCGAAGACTTCGATGCACTAGCCTTTCAACAAGTCATTAGTGCAAATACATTAACCCCAATGTTATGGGTTCAGAAGTTGACACCAATACTGACAAGGAAGTCACCCTGTAAATTTATTGTTTTTAGCGCCCGGGTCGGCAGCATAAATGATAACAAATTAGGCGGTTGGTATAGCTATAGGGCATCGAAAGCAGCATTAAATATGATGCTTAAAACTGCATCTATTGAGTTGGCAAGAAGAGCAAAGAATATAAAATTAATTTCTTTTCATCCCGGCACTACAGATACACCTTTATCTAAACCTTTTCAAAAGAATGTCCCTGCAGATAAACTTTTTACCAGTGAATTTGTTGCCAAACAATTACTAACTATTGTTGCTGACACTCCTATTGACCATACCTTGAGTTATCTCGATTGGCAGGGCAAGTCTATTAATTGGTAGCGGGTAGTAATGGCCGTTAAAAGTTAACTATTACGGGTTAACTTTTCGGTGCAAATTTTTGAGTTGAAACAATAAAAAAACTGCAATGAGATTTGCAGTTTTATTGGCGATAATTCATTAAAGGTTGTTATTTTTTAGCAAAACCGTCAGCTATTTTATGAAAAGATTCAAGCGTCACTTTATTATCATATTCAATTGAAAATCTGCCGTGAAATAACAAGGTTATTGTTAAGTCTTTATAACCTAACCAACATGTATATCCATCAAAGTCATGCCAAGCTTTAATACCAGAATACTGATAAATACCATCGAGTTTGGTGCCCTCTTTGGTAATATGGTCATAGATTTCTAAAAAATCTCTTAGTGTTAATTGTCTATCCTTCATCAGTTAAAACTTAATCATTTGGCTGCATCGACCACTGCTACTGCTGGTGCCACACATTTCATCATAAGCTGTTTGATACTCTAGTGCAGCGTTGAATATATTATTATCTCGAAGATAATTTTTGGCTTCAACTAAAGATCCCATCACAGCAACATCTCTAGATTGGTTTAGACCAATAAAGTTATTGAGAGAATCAACCGCGCCAACTAAATAATGAGTCGATTCAGCGACACCAATAATAGTGGGCATAGTTGCTTGATTACTGTTAGTTAATGTATTCATCATCATAATTCTCCAACTTAAGTATACTGTCATTACGGTGATACGATCATTAAAGATCAACTTCAGTAAAATTCATAGTTGAATTTTTCTAACCTATCAACTTAAAATATCTCGTTTGTCAAAAGATGCGTATCTCTATTATCCTTTAATTAGAATTTAGCTAAAGCCATTAAGGAACATCTATGAAGAGTAAAACTGTCTGGTATCTCCATCTCCATATAATGGATGAGTGGAAATGTGTATCCTCTGGTAGCCTTGCTCATATCAAAAAAGCCCAGAGTATGTATATACAAAATGGCGTAACCACACCACTTAGGGTCGCACATAGTAAATTGATTAGTGCAAACAATTAAAGCAGCAAATAACGCTTTTAAGTGGGTAGCTAGGTTTATGATCAATCTGTTATGGCGGCTACAGCTGGATTAGAATTGATTGCTGATCTATCTTGGTCATTTTACTGACCACTAGCAAATAAGAATTATCCATCATTCGCTTTAACTCACCCTGAGGAATTGAGCCATCTAAGATAATAGTATTCCAATTAGATTTATTCATATGATAGCCGGGAATGATGCCAGGAAAAATATCACGTAATATCTCTGCCTCCCCAGGCTCACATTTTAGGTTCATCCAAAAATGACCTTTAGCGTCTTGTGCAACCTTGGCACTTTTAGCGTTTGAACCATGAGAAATCGTTGCAAACATCTTATTTTTGACCTTGAAAACGCTAACGTCATCACCAAACGGATAGTAAAGCGAGCTTGCAGATTTAGCTAATAAATAGTGTTCCGCCATTTGAGGGTTCATAGATTTCATTGGCGTTTATCTCTATACATTAAGGGCTTAAATTTACGGTCTAATGAATTTAAGCATAGCAGTAAAAAGTAACTTTGGGTTAGAGAACAAGATAAGCAGAAGTTTCAGCCTAAAAAAATACCGATAAACAATTTATCGGTATTTTTTAGCAAAAGTTTAGTTCAGCTTAAATTAATAATAAGAAACTTGTGTTGGGATTGTTAAAATACTTTTACCGAAACGCTTTAACCAATAATATATCGCCGCAAAAATCGCAATGACGATGGCAATACTAATTCCCGCGGACAACGGATTAGTAGCGAAGGTTGCCACTTGATAAGTAAATGTCGCCGCTAAATAAGCTAATGAAAAGCTCCATAAAGCTGCAAATCCAGCCCAACGGCTGCCAACTTCACTCTTTATTGCCCCCATAGCTGCTGCACAAGGTGTATAAAGCAAAATAAATAACAAGTAACTAAATGCGCCAATTTTACCAGCAAATGCGGCCTGCATAACAGTGAATGTTCCTTCATTAACGCCTTGTTCTTCTGCGGCGGTATGTAAGTTGGTAACATCTCCGATATCAGTCCCTAAAGGATCATCAGCTTGAATACCTAATAAGTTTTCTTTTATTGAATCCGTCGCGTCAGTCCATAACTCAGCCATTGATTTTAATGCCTCTGGTTCTGCATTTACGTCGGTATATAAACTATTAAATGTAGCCACTAAAGCCTCTTTCGCAAACAAGCCGGTAATAATACCAACACTTGCTTGCCAGTTATCTTCCTTAATACCCATAGGTGCAAGTAAAGGGGTAACAACCTGAGCACTTTTACTCAATACCGACTCTTGAGAGTCTTGGTGACCAAATTGACCATCAGTACCTAATGAGTTAAAGAAGTTAAGCACACAAACCACTAAGACAATTGTTTTACCTGCCCCCAAAATAAAAGACCGAGTACGTTGCCAAACACGATGCACGAGATAAGAAAGCTTAGGTATTTCATAGAGCGGTAATTCCATAATATTGACAGAATTTTTGCCCATTAATACGGTGTGCTTTAATAAAAACCCTGTAAATAGTGCTGCCGCTATACCGATTAAGTACAATAAGAAAACTAAGTTTTGCCCAGAATCAGGAAAAAATGCCGCAGCAAATAAAGCATATACCGGTAAACGTGCCCCACACGACATAAACGGTGACATCATTATAGTGGTGATACGTTCACGCTCACTGTCAAGAATTCGTGCCGACATTACAGCCGGAACCGTACAACCAAAACCAACAATTAAAGGGACAAAAGCTTTACCGGGTAAACCAATTTTTTGCATAGCACTGTCAACCACAAACGCTGCACGCGCTAGGTATCCACTGCTTTCTAAAATCGATAAGCCAATAAATAAACAAGCGATGATTGGAATAAAAGTCGCGACCGTTTGAATACCTAAGCCAGCTCCTTCAATTAAGGTTAGCAACCACTGAGGTAAATCATAACTTGATAAAAATCTTTGCGGGTAATCGACAAAAATAGCGCCGGCTAAAATATCAAAAAAGTCGATAAAAGCGCTACCCACATTAATAGCAAACATAAACAATAAGTACATCATGCTAAGAAAAACGGGCACACCTAACCAAGGATGAAGGATAAAATGGTCAAGGCGGTCACTTAAACTTATTGCCGGTGCTTTTTTGGAAGCCGGTATATCCTTTTTAACATCGATCAATAACTGCTGAATAAATTCGTAACGCGCCTGCATAATACTAATAGCATCTGTATTAGTTTGCTGACAGCCACCTTGATCATTACAAGCGCCACATTCAAGATCAATTAACACTTCAGTTGAGTTTTTATCAGCGAGTTTATTGACAATATCTGCTGATAAAATTAATTTTTTTGGACGTTCACTTGCTTTAGGTAATTCAAGTAAAGCCTGTTCTACTTGTTTTAAGGTATCTTTAGCTAAGCTGTTAGCAATAATAACTTTACAACCAAGTTCTTTTGCTAAAATATTTATATCAACGGTTTGCGCTTCTTTTCGATCAGATTTATTGATAACCAATAATACCGGTAAACCGAGTTCAAGTAGCTGAGTCGTTAAATACAACTGACGCTTTAATTGCGTCGCATCGACGACATTAATTAAACAATCAATGTCGTTATTTTTGAGGAAATCTTGGGTAATAGTCAGGTCTTTACTTTGTTCAGTTCGAGTGGCGAGAGAACTAACGCCGGGTAAGTCTGAAAGTAAAACTTGCGCATTATTAAATGAGAAGGGCTGCTGTTTTGTCGCTACAGTGACGCCAGTCCAGTTTCCTGTTTGTTGTTTTGCGCCCGTTAGAGCATTAAAAAACGTGCTTTTTCCTGAATTGGCAAAGCCAACTAGAGCCAAATGTAAAGCTTGTGACATTAGACGATTTCTATACCTATTTGTTGAGCAATACTCGTTGCTAAGCAAATTTTAGTACCATGGAGATGAAAGGCAAGTGGCCCATTAAATGGTGCTTTATGGGCTAATGATATCTCAGTTTTTAACGCAAAACCCTGCTCGATTAACTTTGAAGTCAAATCGAAATTTGTTGGCAACGTGCGGATCACCGCTCGTTGGGTACGCGTCAATTGTGAAAGGGTCATAAAGAACAACTCAAATAATAATGATTATCATTTGATTCTACTTTACTATTAACTTTTCAGCAAGCGTATATAACGGCGTAATTGATCTAAATCAGCTTAAATTAATCTACTTATAAACTTGATTTAAAATTTAATAGTTTAGCAAGCCTTCAATATAATCGTATTAAAAATATAACTGGATTTATCTACACAGCTTCGGTAAAAATAGCGAAGAGTTTATTGCTAAAGCAATGGGTTTAATTGAAAACGTCATAGTTTTTTCACTTACTTGTTTGAGTATGCCAAATAGAATTAATACTATTGTGTTAGCTATAATCAATAAAAACAAAGTAAAAACAGTGAAGTGCGACATAATGTCGCAATAAAAAATGTCTTACTTGACCTAAGTCAAATAAGACATTTTAGTAGGGTAATCGTTATTTAACAAAAAACCTTAGTTACAGAGCTGATTAGCGTTAAAAGCAAAAAGTGCACAACTAGCTTATTTTCAAAGCAGATTAATTGAACCTACTAACGGCAGTTACTTTTCCAGCGACTGTTTTGCAGGCTGATTTACTTTAAGCAACATAATTGCTTGAAACTCAGACAATAGTTAATAACTTATTAACTTAATTATGTCGCTCTGCATTTTTATCTCCTAACGTTTTCATGATATCTCGCCAAGTTAATATGCCAACGGGAATGCTATTTTCATCAACAATAGGAATACATGATGTTTTAGTCTGATTAAAAATATCAATGGCATCAAAAACATTAGCGTTAGGCGTTAAGGTGATCAATTTGCGATTCAGTATTTGATGCGCTTTCTTGTTTAAGGTTGCTGCATCTCTTGGGAGCTCGGCGGCAGTGCCAATATTAGGACTAAGTGCTTTGAGAAGATCTCTGTCTGAAATAACCCCTGATAATTGTTTATTATCAACGACCAGTAAATGATGAAAATTAGCATATTTAAAAATATTTTTTATCGTCAATAACGTATCGTCCAAAGAGACGCTAACAAATGCTTTGGTCATGATGCTGGCTATTTTCATTATGCTACCTTTTATCCACCTTATTCTTAACTATACAATACATTGACAAACAACAAAGAGAATTTACTTTATTTGGGGATAATAGATGACAATTAACTTAACAATGGCACAATGAACTAAGACTCAAAATAAGGAATATAAATGAAAGGTTTAACTACCTTAATTTTATTGTGTATTAGCACAATAAGTTATGCCACCGAACAAGCAGAAGAAATATTCAAACAACTTGCTCCGTCACTTTATCAAATAAGACTTATAGACATCGCCAGCGGTGAAAAGTCATCAATTGGATCTGGTTTTCAAATTAGTGCCGACGGTTTAATTGCGACCAATTATCACGTTATTTCTGGTTATGCGCGTCATCCCAATAAGTACACGATTGAAATTTTTGATCACCAAGGTAAAAAAGCGCCACTTACTTTACAAAGTGTTGATGTTATCAATGATCTAGCTTTAGTAAAAAGAACGACTAATGGCGAAATGCCTTTCTTTAAAATTTCAAAGCGTGTTCCCCAAAAAGGCGAAGAGCTTTATTCGTTAGGTAACCCGCACGATTTAGGCATGATAGTAGTACCTGGCACTTACAATGGATTGAAGAATGAATCTTTTAACGACCGGATCCATTTTACCGGCTCAGTAAACTCTGGAATGAGTGGCGGACCTGTCGTCAATAAAAACTCTGAAGTCGTTGGGATAAATGTCGCAACTTCAGGTAATCAAATCGGATTTTTAGTACCACACGATAAACTACTTAACTTATACAAGCGTTATAAAACAAGTAAACCCGAAAGTATTGCAGCACAAATGGCACAACAACTTGCTGATAATCAAGACAAGTTAATCACCACGCTATTAAATAGCGAATGGCAGATGCGTCCTTTAGGAGAAGGTTTAATTCCCGTGGTTAATATTCCTTTTATTCGTTGTTGGGGAGAGTCAAACGCTGATAAAGCAGATGCTATTGTTCTAGCCGTGGTTGCTAATTGTTCTTTGGATGAAGATACTTACATCTCAAATAATTTCTTCACCGGCTCTATTGAAATGGAATATCGCTATATGCAAGCAAAAGAACTTAGCGAGACTAAGTTTTATCAAATATTTGAGCGTCAATTAACGCAAGTCATGCCAGGAAACAAAGCGGGTAAAGATGATGTTACTGAGTTTCAATGTCAGCACGATATTGTTACACCGTCAAACCAAGCGATTACCAACAAATCAGTTTTTTGTACCCGTGCCTACAAAGACTTTCCTAAATTATTTGACGTTTTATATATAGCTATTTCTGTTGATAAGGGCGACCAAGCCTTACTTAGCCACTTTACTGTCGCTGGCGTTACGCAAAATAGTGCACTTAAGTTTACAGAGAAATTTATGGAGTCTATTTCATGGAAATAATCATAGAAGAAATTACTCGCGCCCATAAATTAATCGCTCGACATAAATTTATGCAAAATCACATCAATATTGGTCGTGGTTATGATAATGATATTATTATGGCTGACCCACATATTTGTGGCCAACACCTTAGTCTTAATTTTAATGGTGAACATTGGCTGCTAAACGATGAAGGCTCTATTAACGGCAGTTTTTATGACGATGAGTTTTCAAAAACAAAATCAGCTGTTCATCAACACATCGTTCGTTCTGGACAAGTTTTTATGATTGGCAAAAGTTTAGTACGCATTGTTTTTCCCGATCACCCCGTACCTGAAAGCATTAGTTTTAGCCCTTTTGAAAATATTTTAACCTTAACAAGACATCCTCTCTTTTTAGCTGTAAACATTTTATTATTTGCCAGTGTTACCGGCTGGTTATTTAACCTTCACAACCCTGTAGAAGTCAATTTCACTCAGTTATTAGTACCCGCTATTGGCATGACTTTACTCTTTGGGCTTTGGCCTATTGGTGTTGCTTTGGTTTCTCATTTAACTAAGCATGATGCTAGGTTTTGGGGACAATTAGGCATCTGTTTTGTCTTTTACAATTTAATGTGGTTAAGTGATTTTATTGAAAACATCACCAGTTTCAATGCTTCATCTCAGTCAATACTCAGCATGCTTGCCACTTTCTTACCTATTGTATTGGCATTTTGTTTGTTCTGGCTAAATTGCCAAATTGGTTTTCATATGACCACTCGACGCAGAACATTAGTAGCAAGTTGCATGACGCTGTTATTGTTTGGTGGTAGCTTCTTAATTCAGTTTAGTAAAAAACCTGAATTCAGTATCCGTCCCGCTTTTAATACTACGTTAATGGCGCCAAGTTATTTATTTACTCACAGCAATAATGTCCAAGGCTTTCTTGAGAGCAGTAAAACATTATTTAACGATGCGCAAGAAGCGGCACTTGAAGACAAATAAAGTGGCTTAATAAACAAAAAAAGCTAACGAGTTCGTTAGCTTTTTTGTTAGCTGAGAGAATAACGACTAAGTGATGACGACACATTAAGGGCGAGGAATAAAACCTACTGCATCATACACTTTTGCTAATATTTTACTTGCCCTAGCTGATGCTTTTTCAGCGCCTGCTTTCATCACTGAATCTAAATAAGCCTGGTCCTCACGGATTTGATGATATCTTTGCTGAATAGGTTCTAATAAAGCAACCACAGCATTAGCAACGTCGCCTTTTAAGTGCCCATACATTTTATCTTCATATTGTGGCACTAACTGCTCAACGGTTTCACCTGTACAACAAGACAATAAAGACAATAAATTTGATACACCTGGCTTTTCTTCAATATTAAAATAGATATTAGCTTCTTCATCAGAATCAGTCATGGCGCGTTTGATTTTTTTACTGATTTTTTTAGGGTCTTCTAATAAGCCAATAAAATTACCAGGATTAGCGTCTGATTTTGACATTTTCTTTGTCGGCTCAAGTAAGCTCATTACTCGCGCACCAAATTCAGGAATATAAGGGTCTGGCACTGTAAATGTGTCACCATGAAGATTATTAAAACGAGTCGCTATATCACGGGCTAATTCTAGATGCTGCTTTTGATCTTCACCAACCGGCACACGGTCAGCATTATAGAGAAGAATATCTGCCGCCATTAAGACTGGATAAGTAAATAAACCTGAATTCATATTTGCTTCAGACTTTTGTGACTTATCTTTGTATTGCGTCATTCTGTTCAATTCGCCCATTTGTGTGTAACAATTTAACACCCAACTAAGCTGAGCATGTTCAGGGACATGTGATTGAATAAAGATGGTACTCTTTTCTGGGTCAACGCCGCAGGCTAGATACAAGGCTAGGCCATCAAGCGTCGCCTTTCGCAAATCTGCTGGATTTGGGCGAACAGTAATAGCATGTTGATCAACCAACATGTAATAACACTCATGGCTATCCTGCATGCTAACCCATTGTTTTAACGCACCTAAATAATTACCAATGGTTAAATCACCTGATGGCTGACAGCCGCTTAATACGATAGGTTTACTCATGATTTCTCTTTATTTTATTTGATTTGATTTATTTATTAAACTATTGGCTAACTGTCGCTAATTCGCTGCGCATTTCATCAATCGCCAGCTTATAATCTGGCTTTGAGAAAATGGCTGACCCTGCGACGAACATGTCAGCCCCCGCCGCCGCTATTTCAGCAATATTGTCTGCTTTAACACCGCCATCAACCTGTAAACGAATATCACGTCCACTAACGATGATGCGCTCTTTTACTAATCTCAATTTATCCAATGTGGTTGGAATAAACGATTGACCACCAAAGCCAGGATTAACTGACATCAACAAGATAACATCGAGTTTATCCATAACAAAATCTAAACAATTTAATGGTGTGGCAGGATTTAGTACCAGTCCAGCTTTACAGCCATGGTCTTTTATTAATTGCAGAGTACGATCAATATGGTCACTTGCCTCTGGATGAAAAGTGATAATATCTGCGCCTGCTTTAGCAAAGCCTGGAATTAGACTATCAACCTGCTTGACCATTAAATGTACATCAATAGGAGCGGTAATACCGTAATCACGTAGCGACTGACAAATCATCGGGCCAAAAGTTAAGTTAGGCACAAAATGATTATCCATTACATCGAAGTGCACAACATCAGCACCCGCAGCTAAAACCTTAGCAACATCATCACCTAAACGTGCAAAATCAGCAGACAATATAGAAGGAGCAATTAAAAAAGAAGACATAGATAAACCTTTTTAGAATATTGCTCAACATTATAACAACGACCTAAGGGAAAACTCTATAAATTCATGCGCCCAAACGTTATTTAACTCAATGTTACCCAGCGATTGCTATTTTAGTGTCGAATGCTCATAATTATTTCGTACACTGGATTAATTTTTATGAGAATTAACGCTTTAACTATAACCGGAAAGACGGCCAAGAAAGACATTACAAAATACGAGTCGATATTTTATGCACTTATTATCAACGTTAACGTTTAACGATAACGTGAAAGACTACCTAGAAAGACATTACAAAATACGAGTCTATATTTTATGCACTTTTTATGAGCGTTAACGATTTAATTGCACCAATAAAGCTCACCCGTTAGTGACAACGCCTCATAGTAAAAAAACAACTTTGCCAAGCCATTGAAATTACTATGTAAAATTTATTGATATTATTATGTCGCTCAGGCATCTACCTTGCAATGTATGGTTTAGCCCTAAAATATTAAATAAAAAACTACTACATAAAGAGACTATTATGAAAAAAACACTATTATCGATATCGCTCACATCTTTACTTGCCGCTACTTCATTATTATCAACACAAGCATCAGCTGTTGAAGGTTTATCTGCTAATGTTGCTGCTAGTAGTAACTATATATGGCGTGGTGTTAGCCAAACAGACAATGCTGCAGCTATTTCTGGTGGTATTGACTATGCTGACGATTCTGGCTTTTATGCTGGAGCTTGGGCTTCAAATGTCGATTTTGGTGATGATGCGAGTGCTGAAGTAGATTTCTACTTAGGTTTTAGCGGCCAATTAAACGAAGATGTTAGTTATGATGTCGGTTATATTTATTATGCCTACCCTGACTCAGCCCAAACAGATAGTACTAACGAATATGATTTTGGCGAGATATATGGCTCTTTGGGCTATTCATATTTTTCACTTTCAGCAAGTTACGGAATTCATAACGACGACGGTGCTGCTTTTGCTGATGCCAGCTTATATATTGCAGCGGGAGCAGAGTTTGAAGTAGCTGATGGTTTAACCTTAGCTTTTCATCTTGGCGATTATTCTTTTGACGACGCCATGATCGCAGAAGATTATAACGATTACAGTGTTAGCTTAAGTAAAGATGGCTTTACCTTTGCGGTATCTGATACCGACATCGATAATGATGATATGAAGTTTGTCATTTCTTATTCGGTTGATATCGACTTATAAATAAAAATAAGCCAGTAATAATTTTACTGGCTTTTTAAAGATAGTTAAAGACAGTGCAAAAAAAATCTTCGCGTAGTACAATTATAAGAGTGTTGAGTTAAAAATAAACGGCGGCATAGCTAAGATATTTAAACCTAATTAATATATTTAGCGAAACCAAAAAGCCGATATTCATCACAATAACGATTTGCATCCATTAGTGAAATTTTACCTAATTAAATTAAATTTTAAGGATTTTACATGCAAATAATTATTTTTGATGATGCTGAACAAGTTGCAGAGCATGCAGCACTATGGGTCAGTGAATTAATCACTAAAAAAGCCAAACCTGTGCTTGGTCTTGCTACCGGTAGCACCCCGATTAGCCTCTATAAACATTTAGTTAATAAACATAAAAATGAAGGGCTAAGCTTTAGTCACGTCTCGTCATTTAATCTTGATGAATACCATAATATTAATGCTAATAATGCTCAAAGTTATCGCAGTTTTATGAAAGAGCATTTATTTGATAACGTAGACATAGCACAAACCAATACCTACCTACCAACGTGTAACCATAACCAAAACCCACGTGAACAAGGGCTTAACTACGAAAACAAAATAAAATCATTAGGGGGTATCGACTTACAAATATTAGGTATTGGCGCTAATGGCCATATTGGTTTTAATGAACCGACTTCGAGCTTATCATCTCGTACCCGTATCAAAACATTAACACAGCAAACACTGACAGATAATAGCCGCTTATTTAAAAACGGTGAAACACAACCAACTATGGCAATGACCATGGGTATTGGCACTATTATGGATGCTCGCTATGTATTATTAATGGCGACAGGAGAAAATAAAGCCCAGGCAGTAAATACGATGATCACAGGCGCTTTATCCGCTATGTGTCCGGCATCCGCATTACAGATGCATGAAAATGCAGTTATTTTGTTAGACAAAGCAGCTGCAAGCCAACTACAAGATCATCAGTATTACCTTTGGGCTAATCAGCAACACCGTAAAATCAACGAAACTTATGGTTTTTATCATAATTATTAACAAAGTGAATGCTTCAATAAAAGGTCCCTAATCTAGGGACCTTTGTTGAGGTGAGATTTAACTTAACTTTTGTAGTTTTTTGTCTCGGTACATTTTGCTGTCTGCTATCGAGATGAGTTGTTCTAAGCTCTTGGATTGTTGAGGAAATAACGCTAAACCGAATGAGAATCTCAATGATAATTTATGCTTTGCCACCTGGTAAACTTTCTCTTGCAGTTGCTGAAATCGATCGTTTATATTATATCTTGCAGTGACTAATGTTTGAGCTGTGTTTCCTTGCGCTAATAACAGCACAAATTCATCTCCGCCCCATCGACAACAAAAGTCATCGGCACGTAAAGTGTTTTTTAAGTTAACCGCGAAGGCTTTTAACAGTTCATCACCGATATTATGACCGTATGAATCATTAACGCGTTTAAAATCATCTAAGTCTATCATTACTAGACTGTAACAATCATTTCTGGTCAGTGTGGCGGAAAGTTTATCGAAATATGCCATTAAAGCGTATCGATTATCTAAGGTGGTTAGCGGATCATGGAAAGCTTGTTCCGTCAGTTTTTCATTGAGTACTTGAATATCGGTAATATCAGTTACTGTAACGGCTACAGAGTTAACTTGGTCTGAATGACTATCAAAAACAGGTTGGTACGCAACCTTGAGAAAGAGCATTTGATTTTTATTTTCTGAATAAAACCAATCAGTATAAGTTCTCACCTTACCTGAAAAACATAAATCGAGCTCTTTCTTAACCACTCTATTGAAAGCTTCTTCTCCTAAGACTGTTATAACATGTTGGTTAATAATGTCCGCTTTTTGCAAGCCCCATTTATGGCTATATTGCTCATTAACTGACAAATAGTGATAGTTTTTATCAACTAAGGACAATAAATTATTCGAGTGGTCGACTAAATCAACAACAGATGAGTCCTGTAGTAATTCAGCACTATATTCGATCAGAAAAAGAATCGGCTGTTTACTGATAATACTGACATACACCTCTATATTTTTTTGGATAAAACTAAAATGTGTTAAACATTTATCATTTGAGCCTAAAGGCATATTAGAAAAGTTGAGAATGAATTCAGATAAACTAACTTTACTGTCACATAATGCAAAAAAGTCATCTCCATCGTTAATATGATATTTATGCTTGATGTGTTTACTACGACTAACTACAGTTCCTTGCTCATTAATAATTAAAGCGGGAAAGTTAACATAATTGAGTAAATCAGTATTCAATGGAAAATCCTTTTTCTATTTTTATCAGTAAATTAGATAAATAATCTGTATATTATACAAATATACAATTTAGCATAGACTAGCTATATTTTACTGTCAAAAATATATGCATTTTTTATAATTTATATCGACTTTACCCTGTTATGTTAAACAGGTAATCATTGTTAATCGCCACCACGTTAGCGATCACCTTGAAATAAGTTGCTCGTTCGATAACGCTAAAATGTGTGATGATAATGATAAAATTTATTTAGGATTGTTTTAGCGCGAAAAGTAAGCGACTATCAAGTGTCACCCAACAAAAGGATTATATGATGCCAACGGAAAACTTATCAAAAAAAACAAAGTCTTCTGATAAAAATAGTAGTTTTAAAACGACCGCTAAAAGTGTCGGCGCCGCTTTTTTTGGCGTACAAAGTAATAAAAACCGCGATAGAGATTTTAGTGAAGGAAAACTAAGCCACTTCATCATTGCTGCTGTAATCGGTGTCGCTATATTTATAGGCGTGTTGATCGCGGCAGTATCTTTAGTTTTACCTTAAAATAAGTGACTTAAAAGCTTACTTATAAAGTACCAGTAACTCTGCAACTTTATTACGTTTACTCGCCTTTTGGCTAATAGTGCGCGCTACTTGTATCGTTTTTTGCTTACTGGCATGCTCATATATTTTACGTGTCCAGATTGTGTCATGATTACTAATCAATACTGATATTTTATCTTGCTCAGTGACTTCTTCTGCAATATTGGCTAAATCAGCTTGCTCATCTAAACCAAAGCCATTACCAACATAACTGGTAAAACTAGCTGTTTTACTTAATGGTACATAAGGGGGATCACAGTAAATGACATCGCCACTTTTTGCCCTGGCAAAAGTTTCTCGGTAACCTTCACAAACAAAAGTGGCTTTCTTAGCTTTTTCCGCAAAATACAGCATTTCATTTTCAGGAAAATATGGACGTTTATACTTACCAAAGGGAACATTATAACCGCCCGATTTATTATATCGACATAAGCCATTATAACCATGACGGTTCATATAAAGAAATACCAGCGAACGAAAGTAGCTGTCACTACTGGCATTAAACTCTTTTCGTAACCGGTAATAAACTTCAGATTGATTATATTCAGGCGTAAAGTATATCGCTGAATCTTTGATAAATTTTTGTGGGTTTTCTTTAATAATATTATAGAGATTGATTAAGTCTTGATTTATATCGTTTAACAAGTAATGGTCAAAATTACTGTTCAGAAATACTGAACCAGCACCGACAAAAGGTTCTACTAAACGCTCCCCTTTGGGTAACATTTTATTAATTACATCGCTGAGGCCGTATTTTCCGCCAGCCCACTTTAAAAATGCTCGATGCTTTTTGATCATTTAACCCATTTGCCTTACAACTCATTATTTAAGTGCTAGGCTTAAATAGACGTTTAAAATAGAAAACGAATTGTATCCTGATTAGCTTATTATTGGGAGTCTTGATAAGCATTGATTTCATTATTAATTGCTTGAAGTGACTTTACCCACGGCTGATAAACTTTAATACTACTTGGCAGTAACGTAACAGCCTTTTCTGCGGCCAAACGAGTCTCAAAAACCTCAGAGGTTATCATTAGCATAGGTTGTTGATTAAATAGTCGGTAGTAACTTTTAATCTTGAGGCCGACAAAATCAGGTATAAACTCCTGATATACGGAAAGACGAGTAAAACCAGCAATTTGTATAACAAAACCTGATGGTACACTCATATAGTAAATGGCTTCGGCGCCAACATCTTCAATCGAGTTCACTGGAATAGGTGCTTGCGTAACCAGCGTAGTCACTTTATTTTCTGACTTTTTAACAGATAAAGCCGCTCTTACGGTTTTATCTGTTAAAAAGGTAACAGAAGCTTTATTTTCGGTATCCCCTTTTTTATCAAGAAACGATTCAAAGCGCTTAACTTTATCTGTGGCTATTGGGTCTGTCGACTCAACCACGTCTTTTTCTGCGTTGACAATCGCTTGAACGATATCAGTTGGCTCTGCAGGTAGACTCATTAGAACCTTTATTACTGGGTTGGGTGCGGTTAACGAAAGAAATATATCTTCACTCTTCGCTGCAGCATTCACATTTTTATTATTATAGGCTGAAATAATACTGGTCGAGTTTGCTGGTACTGCTTTTAATTTAAGCTCGGTGTTCGCACTAAAAACATCCTGTTGAAACAACCAATAACCTGTTGCCCCTAAGCAAATCACGAAACTGATAAAAATTAAGGTCCACTTCGTAAAACGGCTGAAGGTAAAAAGTGATGTCTTCACTTTAAATGCTTTGGAGTTAAGTGTTAATAACTGACCTGTTTCTCCAGATAAAACTGAGATTTTTTTATGGAATAGTGATTTATTTTGCGCCAGTAAAAGTCCAGCTTTTGGCGTACCAAGCATAAGCACACTGATTGCATAATTGGCTTTTTTAGCTATGTCAGTTAATTGACATAGCTCATGCAAAATTTGTACGGAGAGAAACTGGGCGTGTTCGATGACAATATCAATGGTTTGCTTTTCTTGCTTAGATAAATTGATCAAGCTAACAGCTAAAGACTGCTCAGGATCAAATAGGGTGTCAGCGAACAGTTGCTCAACAATACGACAACGAATTTGAATATCGTTAAATTTAGGTGATATAGCGATAAAAGCAGCATTGTGATCATTACCTAAAGAGCCAAGAAACTGACTCGCTACTTGAGAATAAACATTGGCATCTTGGTCAACTACCAAAACGGCATGCTTTGAAAAGCGTAAAATATAATCAACACGTGCGTTAGCACTGATGGTTGTTACACTTTGTGGAGCGATATATTCTGTGGCATGTGCTTGTGCAGACATGTTTCACCTGTTCTGTATTAAAATTACAGAATTTGTTGAAGCATCTCCTCACTAATATCATCACGCATTTCTGATTGACCAAGAGCGGTGGGTACGATTAAACGTAATACACCCGCCAAATTCTTTTTGTCACGACGCATGTGACAAATAAATTCTTCAAAGCCCATACTTTCAGGCGCTGTTAATGGTAAATCAAACGCGGCAATTAATGTTTCTATACGACGAAGATCTGACGCTTCAAGCAAATTCATTGCTACTGATAACTTAGAGGCAAGTACCATGCCAGTAGCGACAGCTTCGCCATGAAGCCAGTTTCCGTAACCTTGATCGGCTTCGATAGCATGACCAAAGGTATGGCCTAAATTTAATAATGCCCGTACGCCTGATTCGGTCTCATCAGCGGCAACAATATCTGCTTTGCATTGGCAGCAAGTTTTAACCATTTCAATCAGTGTATTTTTATCTGCTGATTTTATTTTTTCAATGTTGTTTTCTAACCAAGCAAAAAAATCACTATCACCTAAGATACCGTACTTAATCACTTCAGCCATGCCCGCATTGAATTCGCGGATAGGTAAAGTGCTAAGGCTATCAATATCAATAAGAACAGCTTTTGGCTGGTAGAAAGCGCCAATCATGTTTTTACCTAAAGGATGATTAACCGCGGTCTTGCCACCGACAGAAGAGTCGACTTGTGAAAGTAAAGTTGTTGGAACTTGAATAAAGTTGATTCCGCGTTGGTAACATGCTGCTGCAAAGCCAGTAATATCACCAATAACGCCGCCGCCTAAAGCAATTAATGTCGAATCTCGCCCGTGACCATTGGCCAATAAATGTGACATGATCACATCAAAGTTTGCGAGTGACTTTTGAGCTTCGCCATCAGGTAGTATTATTTCGTCAACGTCGAAAGCGCTCAGTTTTGCCTTTAAAGTAGCAAGATATAGCGGCTTAACAATATTATTAGAAACAATACATACTCGTTTACCACGAATATGCTGAGTAAGCAGACTATTATTAGTTAATAGTCCACTATCAATATAGATGGGGTAACTGCGTGTACCGAGTTCAACATTTAGCGTTGTCATTTTTAGGTCTTTTTTTGAGTGCCTAGCCGCTTTTAGAAATCTAAGCGCTCAACAATTTTATGGGCAACAACTTTAGCACTTTGATCATCTGTTTTTACAATAACGTCAGCAATTTCTTCATATAAAGGATTGCGTTCTATTGCTAGATTCTCAAGTACTGTGCGTGGTTCTTCAGAGGTTTGCAACAATGGACGTTTACGATCACGCTGCGTACGAGCCACTTGCTTGTCGATAGTTGTCTCTAAATAGACAACTATGCCTCGTGCCGATAAGCGATTACGTACTTGTGTACTTATCACTGAACCACCACCAGTCGCTAAAACAATACCTTGTTTTTCACTTAAGTCTTCAATTACACCTTCTTCTCTTTTGCGAAAGCCTTCTTCGCCTTCAAGATCAAAAACCCATGCGATGTCTGCACCTGTTCGGCGCTCTATTTCCTGATCAGAGTCAAAAAACTCAAGATGTAGCCTATCAGCTAATTCTCTACCAATTGTGCTTTTACCGGCGCCCATAGGGCCGATAAGGAAAATATTACGTTTTTCTGCCATTAGATTAACTTCAGCTCGTATAAATAATTACGTTTACAAATATGAGGGAACCCCCTCCGAAAATTTTGAGGGCGTAATTATCGCAATTGTTCGGTGTACATTGCAAGTTAACTAAGACGAAAATAAAATGAAATTACTCAGTAACTCACAAAGTTGTTTAAAAACGCTCAGTTACGATGCGTGGTGTCACAAAAATTAATAATTCTTTTTTCTCATTAAAGTTGTTGCTATTTCTAAATAGCCAACCAAAATAGGGAATGTCGCCTAAAACAGGTACTTTTGATACTGTACTGATAATTGCTTGTTGATAAATTCCGCCAAGAACAATCGTTTCGCCATTATTAACTAACACTTGTGTACCTATTCGCTGAGTGTCAATTGCTGGTGCTTGACCACTTTGTACATCAGAGACGGTATCTTGAGTGACGACTAAATCAAGAATAATACGATCGTCTGGGGTAATGTGTGGTGTTACCGTTAAACTAAGTACAGCTTTTTTAAATTGAGTTGACGTCGCGCCACTTGACGATGCTTCTTGATAGGGAATTTCGACCCCTTGTTCAATATAGGCTTGTTTTTGATTTGCCGTAGTAATTCTTGGGCTTGCGATAATTTCACCCTTATTTTCTTTCTCCATCGCGCTCAACTCAAGATCCAATATAGTACCATCGGCTAATCGTGCCACTTGAAAAGCAATACTACCTGCTGGGTTTGCTACGGGTAAGTTAACATTTAATCGGTCAGCTAAATTAGGCACCAGTCCACTTGCTGCAGAATTAGCCCCCTCTAAGGAGCCAGAACCCGCATATTCACCGTCAGTATCAGTAACCCCCCAACGTATACCTAACTCTTCATTAATGCTGTCTTTCACTGTGACCATACGCGCTTCTATAATCACTTGTCGTACAGGAATATCTAAAACATTGACCATACGCTTTATATCTTCGATACTTTTTGCTGTATCACGAATTAATAAAGTATTCGTTCGCTCGTCAACACTGACACTGCCACGTGATGACAAAATACTATTGTCATCATTTTTAATTAAGTTAGCAAAGTCGGTTGCCTTAGCATAATTCACTTGTACATATTCAGAGTAGAGTGGCGCAAGCTCAGCGACTTGCTGTTTAGCTTGTAAATCACGAGCTTCACGGGCAGAAAGTTCGTCGCTCGGAGCAACCATTAAAATGTTGCCTTCCATACGCTTATCTAAGCCTTTAACTTTTAATATGATATCAAGGGCCTGATCCCATGGCACGCCGTCTAAACGCAAAGTCACATTTCCAAAGACACTGTCGCTGGTCACTAAGTTAAAGCCATTGTAATCAGCAATAATTTGTAAAACGGTACGAACAGGAATGTCTTGAAAATTTAAAGAAATAGCGCGACCACTAAAATCACCATCTTCTTCTAAGTAACCGGGCGCTTTATCATTTTTAACAACGGTTAATGAAAAAACATTGTTAATCTGTTGATGCTTAAAAGTAAAATCACTATTGATATCGACAATAAACTTGGCATTACGTCCCTCTCTAAAGGTTTCGATGCCAGTAACCAACGTACCAAAGTCGGTAACATCTAATTTATAAAGTAAGTCATCAATAATCTGGGTGTTATGGAATTCGATATACAACTTGCCAAGTTTGTCTGTCACATCAACAGCAACCATACTGTCATCAAGGTAAACTAATATTTGTGCTTCGTTATTTTCACCATTACGAAAATCTATCGAATCAATGTTGTTAATAAAGGTATTACCTAATGGATTGACCTTTGTAATCGACGAGTCGCCCACACCTTTATTCAGAATTAATGAGAAGAACTTACCATTTTGCTTAATATCAAAAACGGACAGTTGATCTAAGTGAACCGTAGCAACCACTTTCCCGGCTAATTTTTGCACGCTAACATGACTAACACCGGCATGTTCAACAATGGTTTTTAATAACTTTTCATTAAACTCATTCGCATCAAAGGTAATGCTAATTTGAGCAGGATTCATCGCCGTTTTCATCACGGGTGGATTAACAATGGTTTCAGTGAGTTCAAACTGCAACTCTATTTCATCGTTCTGTAAAGTATTATATTTAATACCGATTAGATCACTAGACCATGCCGAAAAAGCCAAAGAATAGAGCATAACTGCGGTGATAACACTTCGTGTTAGCGTTAATGTAACTGACGGATGACTTTTTATTTTATTAAATAGCAACATTACTTCCCTTGCCCCTCTGTACCTGACTTGACCATTTTAAGTGTCGTTTCACGTTCGACCCAACAACCAGCGCCATCAGCAATTAATTCTCTAACTTTAACATCAAATGGATTCACCATTGTAATGCGACCATGATTCAATCCTAAATAACTTCCAACAGCAACTCGATGTAAGGTTGCATCAGATGCCTCAACAAGTGCCCAAATAATCTCTTGTTCTCCTAAAGTTCCTCGCATTGATAAGTTGCTGAGCGGATACTTTTCCAAGGGCTGCTTACGGCGACGAGGATCTGGACTCAAACATCCTGACATCTGTTGAATTTTCTGTTGGATTGCTTCAGCTTCTGGTTTATCAAATGGACTTCGTAACCCTTGCGCTGAGTAGTCAAAATGACCAAACTTTGAAATTACCGGCATAGGTTTAATAACATTGGGTGTATTTGCCTGCACTGTCGCTATATGGGTACGTAAATCACTGGTGTCATCAAAGCAACCACTGACACTGATAACAAGCGCAATAAATAAGACTGACTTTTTCATTTTTCTTCAGCCTCTCGATAACGATAAGTTTTTGCTTGTAGTTTTAAACCCAGTAAACCATTTTCCATATTGTTAATATCGACATCAAAGTCATGTAAAGTAACAATACGAGGTAACCCAGCAATTTTACTAACAAAGTTACCAAACTCATGATAAGAACCAACCACTTCAATATCAATAGGAAGTTCAATATAAATTTCACGGGTTATCTCTGGCTGCCAATTAAGCTTAACAAATTTCAGCCCACTTGTTGTCCCAACAAAAGTTATATCATCAAGTAAGCCAGGGGTTTCATGACTTTCAGGCAAACTTCTTAATTGATTGGCAAATAAGGCTTCTGCTTCTTTCATTTGCTGCTCAAATAATTCTAAATTGGCAGCAAAATGGTATTTTATTTTATATTGGCTTTTTAGTGTAACTTCTTCCGCCGCGTAATTATCGAGTGTTGTTATTTTATCACTGATTAATAAAAAATAACCTAACACAAAAACCACAATAGCGATAAAAACGGCTAATGTTATTTTGGCTGCTTTTGGCCATTGTCCAACGTTATCAGCCTCTAAACCTTCGAATTGTTCAAAGAATTGAGTTAAATCTATGTTCATGATTTACCTCCGTTAGTGATCACTTTTCCGTCATCTCCACTATTTAATAAGCCTTTAATACGCACCCGCATTTTAAAGTCACTCAATAATTTGTTTTTTGCTTCATTGGTCGTAATAGATTCTAAGATTGCATCAGTAAATAACACCGAGCGCTCTATTTCACGGATCATATTCGCTAAATGGTTATTCGATTCACTTTTTCCAATGATGTTAATGCTGTTGCCCTGTTTTTCAAGACGGGTCAAATAAACACCTGTTGGCACTATTTTAGCTATTTCATCAAAAACTTGGGTACCCACATTTCGGCTGCGCTGAAGTTGTTCGACCACTTGAGTTCTTTTTTGTAATTCTTTTTTCTTTTCGTTTAAGTTTTTAATTTTTATAATACGGGCGTCTAGAAGAGCAATTTCTGTTTTTAGAAACTGATTACGTGAATTTTGACCATCAATACGCATTTGGTAAAATTGACTAATAATAAAAACCATCGCGAAGGCGATTACGGCAACAATAGTAAGTAGGGTAAAATACTCACGTTGTTTGGCTTTTTCAGCTTCTTCGCGCCATGGGAGTAGATTTATAAATGCCATGAAACAAAGCTCCTCAATGCTAAACCTGCTGCTACCATATATTGAGCGGCGGTTTTATCTAACACATCTTTATCTACACTCTCGGCAACGGTCATCGATTTAAAAGGATTTGCAATAATAGTATGGATACCTAATTCTTCAGTTAACAAGACTTCAAGACCTTCAACATTAGCACTACCACCTGAAACAATAATATAATCTATTTTCTTTTTCCCGCTAGAGGTTAAAAACATTTGGATTGCACGGCGAATTTGCTGTGTAAAAATAGTGTGAAACGGTCCTAAAACTTCAAAGGTATAATTAGGCGGCAAATCATTCGTTATTTTGGCATGCTCAGCTTCTTCAAAAGTTTGATTGTAATATGAAACAATTGATCGAGTGTATTGTTCGCCGCCAAAGAGTTGATCACGGCTATAAATATGTGCGCCAGCATCAGTCACCGAAAACAAGGTCATCACCGCGCCCACATCAACTATAGCAACCGTTTTGTCTTTAGCATCATCGGGTAATTGTGATAAGCTTAAATCATAGGCTCGACTTACGGCATATGACTCAACATCAATAACCTTAGTTTGAAATCCTCCTAATTCTAAAGCCGCAACTCTCGCTTCTACTGATTCGGTTCGAGCAGCACTTAATAAAACATTAACCTTGGTTGGGTCTGATTCATTAATGTCCAGTTTTTCAAAATCTAAACTAACCTCATCTAAAGGGTAAGGAATTAAACTATCGGCTTCAATTTCAATTTGACTGGCGAGCTCGTGCTCAGACAAATTAACGTCCATATAGATAACTTTAGTAATAACGGTTTGTCCAGAAACGGCTGCTGCAGCTTGATTGACTGAAGAGGTAATTTCTTTTCTGATTTTAGTAACAACTTTGCCAACGGCATCAATGTCTTGGATTTCTCGATCAATAATAGCGCCACGGGGCATAACTTCTGTTGCTAATGCTTCTAGCACATACCCTTCATCATCTTGACTTAACAAAACCGCTTTTATTGCATGAGAACCAATATCAATACCAACTATTAAAGATGTATTCTTTTTAAAAAGACTGCTGAGCATAACATCCTACTAATATGAGTAAATTCACTAAATAACGACACAATTTAAATAAATAAATTTAGATAAACATTATTGCATTGCTTTATATTAGGCATAAACCTGTGATAAATACATTTATTACATGCTTTTAAAGGATATACTAGTGTTATTAATCGTTTTTTTGTCCAATATTGAGAGAAAAATTTAGTGCTTTTATTTAAACGTCTCATAAAAGTAGGGCTAATCTTTATATTTTTAGCTTGTTTGTCTTTAGCCGCTTTATATTTATCAATGCGCAGTGAATTGCCCAGTGTGACTTCATTAAAAGACATGCAATGGCAAACGCCGATGCAAATTTTTAGTGCCGATAATAAGTTAATCAATCAGTTTGGCGAAAAAAAACGCATTCCCTTAAAGCTTAACGAATTTCCACAGCAACTGATTAACGCCATTTTAGCCAGTGAAGACGATCGCTTTTATTCACATTTTGGCGTCGACCCAATTGGACTAGGCAGAGCTGTACTCGGTAAAATAATGGGACAAAACAAAGGGGGTGCAAGTACCATTACCATGCAAGTGGCACGAAACTTTTTCTTATCCTCTGAAGTCACTTACACCCGAAAAATCCGTGAAATATTTTTAACTTTCCATATTGAAAGTTTACTCACAAAAGATGAAATACTCGCCCTGTACATGAATAAAATACCGTTAAGTCATCGTAGCTTTGGTTTTGGCGCAGCAGCACAAGTGTATTACGGTAAAGATGTTAAAGACTTAACACTGGCCCAGATAGCGGTACTTGCTGGTTTACCTAAAGCACCTTCTAACAGAAACCCTATAAGTTCGCCTGATAACGCCAAGACCAATCGCGCAATTGTTTTACAGCGTATGTATAGCGCAGGCTATATCAACTCAACAGAGATGGCACAAGCAAACCAAGCCCCGATTACTGGCAAGAGACACAGTGTAGAAATTGAGTTAAATGCGCCATACATAGCAGAGATGGCACACCAAGAGATGGTAAATCTCTATGGCAAAGAGCTTGCCTATACCGGTGGCTACAATGTTTATCTAACGGTGAATTCAGACTTTCAAAGAACAGCACAAAAAGCAGTAATAGATAACTTACTGTCATACGATTTGCGACATGGGTATCGCGGCGCAGTCGTTTCTTTACGCCCAGAGTTAACTGAAAACACAAGTCCTATTGATAAGGTTGCTGAGCTCAGCGATGATGAAGTTATCAAAGCGCTTAATAAAATCAATAATTATCAGACACTTTTTCCTGCTGTGATCATAGGTGTTGCTGAACAGTCAGCGACGATTAAATTTTTAGGTCATCAGGATAATAACCACATCACTTTGCAAAAAGGCGATATATTATGGCAAGGCATGTCGTGGGCGCGCGAATTTATTAATGATGAAAAACAGGGAGCTGCACCTAAGCTTGCTAATGAAATACTCCAATATGGTGATGTTGTCTTTGTTATTAAAACCGCGCAGGGTTTTACATTAAGCCAGCTACCCGAAGTGAGTTCTGCTCTCGTTTCTTTATCAACAGATAATGGTGCGATAAAAGCAGCCATTGGCGGATTTAGCTTTCAGCAAAGCCAGTTTAATCGGGTTACACAGGCAAAACGACAAGTGGGCTCTAACATAAAGCCCTTTATTTACTCCGCCGCTTTAGATAATGGCTTTACCTTAGCCACACTCGTCAATGATGCGCCAATTAACCAATGGGATGAAAGTTCCGGTTCAGTTTGGCGTCCAGAAAACTCTCCCCCTATTTATAACGGCGACATTCGGGTTCGATTAGCACTTGCACAATCTAAAAATGTTATCGCCGTTAGACTATTAAGAGCGGTTGGATTAGACAAAATAATTCCCCATTTAGCAGCCTTTGGCTTTGTGCCCAACGATTTACCACGAAACGAAACACTTGCTTTAGGCTCTGCATCTCTAACACCATTAGAAGTGGCCACCGGATTCGCAACCTTCGCAAACGGCGGTTATTTAATTAGACCCTATTTAATTGATAGAATAGAAGATTCGTTTGGTAAAATCCTCTTCCAAGCAAATCCGGCTATTGCCTGTGACATATGTTCACTAGAAATTAAGCAACGAGATATTAATAATTCCGCCGTCCCGTTGGAGCTTTTAGCTGAAAAAGACCTACGTCCACTTATTAAAGCTGAACGAGTGATTAGCCCGCAGAATGCTTTTTTAGTGACACAAGCATTAAATGCGGCAATTTGGGGTTCAGACTATCAAATGAAACCATTTTGGCGAGGAACAGGATGGCGCGCACAAACATTAAAACGACATGATATTGCAGGAAAAACCGGGACAACAAATCAATCAAAAGATGCCTGGTTTTCAGGTTTTAGCCGTCGATTGGTCACTACTTCTTGGGTCGGCTTTGATGACCCAGGCAGAAGTTTGGGTAAAACACGTTACAATAGTAATCTCGATAAGTATCAAATTACTGGTGGCGAAGCTGGGGCAAAATCAGCACAACCAGCTTGGATAGACTTCATGGAAGTTGCATTAGTTGCTAATCCTGAAGAACCTTTTATTCAGCCTGTTGATATAGTGTCAGTACGCATTGATAAAAGCAGCGGTAAACTGACCAATAAAACAGATAAAACCAGCTTTTTTGAATACTTTCAGTTTGGCACCGCGCCAACAGAATCGGTAACACAAGATAATAGTAGTGAAATACTTGATGGTTCACGTATTTTTGATGAAAGTAGTAACGGTGATATATTTTAACCAGACAGCAATTTTCTTCCTATATCATTAGTTGCCTGACAAATGTTAGTTAGATACTTGCTGTAACTTGTCGCCATTGTCAGCTTTTGACTTTTATAACTTTCATTTGCAACTTATTCCTTACAAAACAAAACATTTATTTAATTGTTTTGTTCCTTTTACAAAAATAAATTTACTGTAGATTATGCGAATCAATAGCATAATTCACAGTCTCTCCTACAAAGAAAAACTAGCAGTAAACTATTGTAATAAAACAATTAAAATAAATAAATGCGGTTCTAGTGGTAAAATATTTAGTTTAATTACTCAGTCACTGTATCTTCCCCCCTACCACTATAAATGAAAGTTATAGTGAAAACTTTCACAACGAAAGAAATTTTGCTTTCGTTTTGTCTAATAATCGCCTAAAATTGCCTTCTCAAACATGTTTAACACAAAATGTTCACTGTCGTACTTTTAGGAGAGTATTCGCTATGGCTTCTTTAGAAAGCTCAATTGATTTATCTGTATATGGCATCAATGATGTTGCCGAGATTGTTTACAATCCGTCTTACGAGTTACTCTTTGCTGAAGAAACTAAGTCTGAACTGACTGGTTTTGATAAAGGCATAGAAACCGAGCTTGGTGCGGTTAACGTCGATACGGGTATTTTTACCGGTCGCTCACCTAAAGATAAATATATTGTTCGTGATGATACTAGTCGTGATACGGTTTGGTGGTCTGATCAAGGTAAGAATGATAACAAACCAATGACGCAAGAAACTTGGGATCATTTAAAAACTTTAGTGACTACTCAACTTTCTAAACAGCGTTTATTTGTTGTCGATACTTACTGTGGTGCTAATGCCGATACACGTTTAAAAGTTCGCTTTATCACTCAAGTTGCATGGCAAGCTCACTTTGTTAAAAACATGTTTATTCGCCCTTCAGATGAAGAGTTGAAAGATTACGAACCCGATTTCATCGTAATGAATGGCGCTAAAACAACTAACGATAAATGGCAAGAACAAGGTCTTAACTCTGAAAATTTTGTTGCCTTTAACCTTACTGAAAAAATTCAATTAATCGGCGGTACTTGGTACGGCGGAGAAATGAAAAAAGGTATGTTCTCAATGATGAACTACCTATTACCTTTAAAAGGTATTGCTTCAATGCACTGTAGTGCAAACGTTGGTGAAGAAGGCGATGTAGCGGTATTTTTCGGCTTATCCGGTACAGGTAAAACAACGCTTTCTACAGATCCAAAGCGTCAACTTATCGGCGATGACGAACATGGCTGGGATGATAATGGTGTATTTAACTTTGAAGGCGGTTGTTACGCTAAAACGATCAACTTAAGTAAAGAAAATGAACCTGATATTTATAATGCGATACGTCGCAATGCATTATTAGAAAATGTTAGCGTTGATGAGCATGGTAAAATTGATTTTGATGATAACTCAAAAACTGAAAATACCCGTGTGTCTTACCCAATTGATCATATTGAAAATATTGTTAAGCCTATTTCTCGTGCTGGTCATGCGAAAAAAGTTATTTTCTTAACTGCCGATGCTTTTGGTGTATTACCACCTGTTTCAAAGTTAACCCCCGCACAAACTGAATATTACTTTTTATCTGGTTTTACAGCTAAACTTGCTGGAACTGAGCGTGGTATTACCAAGCCGACTCCGACATTCTCAAGTTGTTTTGGCGCAGCCTTCCTAAGCTTGCACCCTACTCAGTATGCTGAAGTTCTACGTAAACGTATGCAAGCCGTTGGTGCTGAAGCTTACTTAGTTAACACCGGTTGGAATGGTACGGGTAAACGTATCTCAATAAAGGCGACTCGTGCGATTATTGATTCGATTCTAGATGGTTCTATAGATAGCACTGAAACTACTGTTTTACCGTTATTTAATTTAGAAATCCCAACGAGTGTTGCAGGGGTTGAAGGCGACATTCTTGACCCTCGTGATACTTACACAGATAAAGAAGAGTGGAACACTAAAGCAGAAGATTTAGCTAAGCGCTTTGTTAAAAACTTTAGTAAGTTTACTGATACTGATAATGGTAAGTCATTAGTCAATGCTGGACCTCAGCTATAACGACTTAATGTTTAAATGTTATCACTAAAAAGCCGCTAAACTTCACGTTTAGCGGCTTTTTTATCTTCAGGATGAACTGTCATCACAGCATGACCATTCTTAGTGAGACATGCCTTCTATGGCATCAGTACATTGTGCAACCCAACGGTTACTATGTGAATTTCAGAAAATTTATTTAATGGGTAATAAAACCTTGGCTGATAAACCACCTTCAGCACGGTTAGTTAACAGAACATCGCCACCATGGGTATTCACTATCTTCTTTATTATCGCTAAGCCTAAACCACTTCCTTCTGTGCCTCGCGCTTTATCCCCTTGCGTAAAAGGTTGAAACAAACGTTCTATATCTTCTTCAGGAATACCAGGGCCGTTGTCAGACACACAGAAATACACTGACTTTTTATCCGCTGAAATCCCGGTAATAATATCAATATCTCCATCAGAGTAACGTAAGGCATTCTGAATAATGTTAGCAACCGCTCTCTTCATCGCAACAAAGCGTAGCGGTATTTCAGGTAGTTCTTGCTCTGAAAAGTTTATCTGCCGACCATAAATAAGTTCGGTTTGCATCACATCATTAATTAAGTGATTGAGATCGCAAAGCTCAGGCTTATCTTTACTGTTATGGCGAATGTAGTCGATAAACTGATCAATAATACTGTTCATATCATCAATATCGCCTTCGATACCCTCTTTTAAAAACTCATCTTGTGTTGACATCATCTCCGCCGCAAGGCGAATTCTGGTTAATGGCGTGCGTAAATCATGAGAAATTCCGGCCATCAATAAGTTACGATCGTCTTCAAGCTGCTTTATACCTCGAGACATATGATTAAAAGCTTGAGTTACCGCAACAATTTCAGTGGTACCTAACTCGGCTAACGGCTGAGGAAACTCGCCACGCCCGACATCTTCTGCGGCTTTTTGTAATGCTTTTAAAGGACGATTTATTTGCCGAACAAACAACCAACCGCCAATGACACTTAATAGGCCCAGAAACATTAAAACCACTGTAAGCGGAGAAAAGTTTGCTTCTTCTAGACCTGAAAGGGGAATTCTGATCCAATAATGTGGCGCTTGCGGAGGCCTGATCCAGAATATATATTGCTCCCCTCCTTGAGTCAGTCTCAGTTCAGTATCGCCATCAAGTAATTTTGACATCTCTTTAGAGCGATGTGCAAGATAAGTGGCTTCTGACAGACCTGACGATAATGCGTCACTTTCACGATAAACTTCAATGCCCGTTTTTTCTTGAAATGATATTGAGAATGCCTTTCTAAGCAGATCATCATCAATATCGATAAGCACAACCCGTACTTGTTTTGCTAACAACTCGTTAGTTAGCTGAGTATTAGGTTGGATGATGTAATAAACCATAGATACCCAAGAAACAACTTGATTAATCAAGAGTAAAAAACCAATCAAGAGTACGGTTTGCCCAAAGGCACTACGTGGCAATATTTTCATGGTTTACATCCATAGTAGGGTCTTCGCTTATATAAGGTAGGTAACGATGTTAAACGCACTAATTGACTTCTTTACCTTCAGGCACAAAGACGTAGCCTAAACCCCAAACCGTTTGAATATAACGAGGTTTTGCCGGATCTACTTCTAACATTCTTCTTAAACGTGAAACCTGTACATCAATACTACGCTCTAAAGCTGAATAATCACGACCACGTGCTAAATTCATCAATTTATCACGAGACAGTGGCTCTCTTGGGTGAGTGATCAGAGCTTTTAAAACAGCAAATTCGCCACTCGTTAAAGGCATATTGATATCACCTTTTACCATCTCTCTAGTGGCAAGGTTAAGTTGATACTCACCAAAAGAAACAATGTTCTCTTCTTGTGAAGGAGCGCCAGGAGCTTCTTGTACCCTACGTCTCAATACAGCTTTAATTCGCGCTAATAATTCTCTTGGGTTAAAAGGTTTTGGCATGTAATCATCAGCACCGAGTTCCAAACCAATAATACGATCAACTTCATCGCCTTTGGCGGTTAACATGACAATTGGCATATCATTAGATTGTTGACGTAAGCGACGACATATAGATAAGCCATCTTCGCCAGGTAACATCAAATCTAAGACTAACAAGTGAAAGTTCTCTCTCTCAAGTAAACGATCCATTTGCTCTGAACTCGCCGCAGTACGCACGGCAAAACCTTGTTCAACTAAATATCGCTCTAAAAGCGCTCGAAGGCGCATATCATCATCAACTACTAATATCTTTTTAGTTTCATTACTCATCGGGGTCATCCTATAACAATCATCTGTTCACTATAATCTAAAAAAAGTAATAATAAAGCTGCCTTTAATAATTAAAGTTAAGGTATTTGTTACAATTTATGAAATTTGCCTTTTTACAGGCATAACGGGATACAACACTTACTCTGTGTGACTACGTTTAACTATTGAAGTGCTCAATCATCAAATAACAGCGAAACTTATTATTACTTTTTTGTTATCGATAACTGATCATTTTTGCCACATTGAAGACGTTAAAACCTATATCTGTGACTATGCGTAATGATTGATATTAGTCTTATTTACGGTTGATTACTTTTAAAGGGATACAGCCAAAATCGCGTTCTCAAAAGACAACTCTTTGGTCATAATATTTGAGGCTCAATCAGCAATATTTAGGATCACTTTATACGCATTCCTGACATTAACTATGGTTTGTTCCTTTAGTCAACTGATAGCCATAAGCTGACATAAGAAGTTCTATGGGGCCGTTCAGTGCCATCAACCGCTATTCGGTTAGTTACTTTTATTTTACTACGGAAACTTTAACACTAAAAACAGTCGTTGTTATTTAGGTTATGAACGTTAACAACTAGCCTAAGTAATTATTAAAACAGCTTTTTGTTCTATCTCACTAGAGGACACTTAATTTTTCAGCGGCATTTTTCAATGCTTTAGTTAACTGAGGTAATATTTGTTGATGTTTTTTATTAATATAATGAAAGCCACGGATGGGTTTTATGTTAAAAGTAGAAAATTCTTCAACGTTTATGTTAGCCATATTCCCATACTGCTTAGTATTTATCATCAATATGTAATCAAGCCTTTTTCTCTTAAGCATTTGTCCAAGTGAATTTCTTGATTTAACTTCTTGAATTGAAACGACTGTTTCATTCTTAAGATAAATTGAGGCAAAACTTGTTGCGGTAACGCCAATGAGGTTATTTTTCTCTTGTAAGACTGAACGATCACAAATAAGTGCTTTTCGACACATGAGTACTAAGTTA
This sequence comes from Colwellia sp. MB3u-55, assembly GCF_014076785.1. Lineage (NCBI taxonomy): Bacteria > Pseudomonadati > Pseudomonadota > Gammaproteobacteria > Alteromonadales > Colwelliaceae > Colwellia > Colwellia sp. MB3u-55. The sequence continues at coordinate 1,365 of NZ_JACGUS010000020.1, read as the reverse complement.
GCATTACCCAAAAAGACAGGAACAGGAAGTAATGCAGAGTATTTACTACCAAGGCTTTCCGTAAGAATGAGTATTGCATCAATTTCACTACTTTTATTTTCTATCGATTTAATAGCTCTAAGAGAAACCATCTCATGAAAAACTACTCGATAGCCAATCTCGTGATAAGCACTGAGAATATATTTTTTGTAGCTTTCAGTGATTTTGTCATTTGGTAACACGGCTATATGCATTATTGAGGATGCATTTATTTCACTTGCGAGTGTGTGATTTAAAAAATTTAAAAAAAAGAGCTCTAAAAGTAATATGTATTTCATAGTTAAGTTGAAAGTATAGTGTTTTAATTAATTTAATTTAATTCTTACATCATAGCATATAAAGTCAATTTATGAGTGGGGTGGGAAATGTGCTGTTAAACAATAACCAAACAACTGCTGAAGTAATGCGTGTTGAGGTATAATAATATTCCTATTGTCATGTTATTAACTTAAAGCACATAAAAAAAATTTTTATTATGTGCTAATAAATTATCATTGGTGAAGCAAGCTCGAACGTCAGCTATAGGGAAAAAGTGATTACAATTAGAAGATGCTTGTGCGGCTGTTAATCGCTCTTTACTTCCTGTTAGCATAGAGTAAATCATAAGGTTACGTCAAATACCCTTTATTTGGCTCTGGTGCATTAATAAATTCTTAGATTGAAAACTTAGAAGGTCTGCTTTCGTATCAGAGAAGACCTTTTTGGTGCTGATTTAGGGTGTTAAGAAAGGTCTCTTTTGTAGCAAAAGTGATCAATCTCATTTGGTGATTGGTAATATCAATCATTATACGCAGTCACATATCTATAAAGATACGGTGATATTTACTCTGTAGAAATAACCTGCTCTGTGTTTTGCTAAAATTTAAATATAAAAAAAGACGCCTAAGCGTCTTTTCTTGAATTCTCGTGAGCACTAAAATCTGCAATTATGCGATGCCTCTTTTAGGTACAGCGATACAACACCTGCTCTGTGTTGGTAGCTTTAACTGTTTGACAGTTTTGCTAAATTTTAAAGATAAAAAAAGACGCCTAAGCGCCTTTTCTTGAATTCTCGTGAGAACTAAAATCTGCAATTATGCGATGCCTCTTTTAGGTACAGCGATACAACACCTGCTCTGTGTTGGCAGCTTTAACTGTTTGACAGTTTTGCTAAATTTTAAATATAAAAAAAGACGCCTAAGCGCTTTTTCTTTAAGTTCTCGTGAGAACTAAAATCTGCAATTATGCGATGATTTTAGATACAACACCAGCACCAACAGTACGACCACCTTCACGGATAGCGAAGCGTAAACCTTCATCCATCGCTACTGGGTTGATTAGCTCTAC
>NZ_JACGUS010000019.1:0-345 GCF_014076785.1 Colwellia sp. MB3u-55 | reverse complement strand
ATCATAAACTGAAGTAGTTTGAAGCTTTTTTTCATTATCAAAGACAAAAAACAATTAACAAGACACTCATTCTAAAATGAAGAAGCTTGAAGTTTATTTTCATTATCAAAAACAAAAAATGACATGCTTTCCTTTAAGTTCAAACCTTAATTGGCTTAATTTTCTAGGTAAGACATGTTTAATATCATAGTACTCAACCTCAACCTTCCATATAAAACAATAACAAGACACTCATCATAAACTGAAGTAGTTTGAAGCTTTTTTTCATTATCAAAGACAAAAAACAATTAACAAGACACTCATTCTAAAATGAAGAAGCTTGAAGTTTATTTTCATTATCAAAAA
>NZ_JACGUS010000018.1:0-1754 GCF_014076785.1 Colwellia sp. MB3u-55 | reverse complement strand
TGAAATAGCCACTAAAACAAATGCCAAAACCATCGCTAGTTTAAAGTCGCTTTTATTATCTCTAATTTTAATTGTATCCATTACATTTGACATATTCATCCTTAGTTTGAGAAACACATAACGCCCCATTAAGAGGCTTTTAATTGTTGGCTAAAATGTGTAGCGAAGCGGAACCTAGCCAACTGTTAAAAGTCCTGCTTGAATGGCTTGTTACAAGGATTTAACTGCTAATGCAGCCACGATGAATTGAATCAAAAGCTTTAAGTAACTCGTTAATTTTAAGCTTTTGTTCCGGCTTAGAAACTCCAATAGATAGATAATCTGTATCGTAGAATTTCATAAAACCATCAGATGATTCATTTTCTAAAGTTACTTTCTTAACTTCAGCGTCTTTTATAAAGTTAATTTCAACTAAATCACTCCACCTTTGTTGTACAACACCATCCTCTATTACGTCATGCGCAGGGACAAACAATGAGTTTTTATAGTTCTTAGAAAAGTCGACTATTATTGCTGTGTGTACTGAATAAAAACCTTTTCTCTCACTTACTTCTTTAGACCAATGTGATTTAAATTCAATCTTACAAGTATCTATATTTCTTATGTTTATTGTAGAGTTTTGATTGAAATTTGAATCGGAAATTATTGCTTTTAAATTTGAAAAATCCAATATGTAATTATTTGGTTTATTTTTAACAGTTGAGCAACTAATGTTCAATAAAGTTAAAAACAATATTATCAACAAACGCATAGTTTAACGATCCTTGTAACGCCCCAATAAGAGGCTAAAAATGGTTGGCTAAAATAGTGAGGCACGAACGGCAGCCAACTTTTTTTAGTCCTGCTTGATTGCCTTGTTAGTTGCTGTGATTTAAAAACGCACAACATACAGCAACCGCTAAAAGTAAATGGATGGAAGAGCGAATTAACACCTGCCCACCACCACTTAACGCCCAAATTAATTTTGAGCCGTTTACACAAAAGCGATTAAGCGATAAATGCAAACCAAAATTGAATAACCTAAAGGGAGTTGAGCGAAGAAGCACCAAATCCATTTAGGCGAAACTGTTTAGCCAAAAACGCTAAACATTTGAATGCGGTAAAGTTACCACACAAAAGAACGAAACAAACAATAAACATTTATGAAATACGCCAAACACTAAAATAAATATTAATCTTATTTGTGGGGGCAACTAACGCCTAATTAACAGGCAAAAAATTGTTGGCTAAAATAAGTGAACGTAGTGAACAAAAAGCCAACTGTTTTTTGTCCTTGTTTAATTTCTTGTTAGCTTTATTTTTACTCCCAGCCCTATTTCACATAAGGCCAAGTATAAACTCCGTTATTTATATAATATGACTTTAGCTTAGGCATGCAACGTTGCTTAAATAATAGAGGTGCATTGCCATAGCGTTTTTCATAAATATGAACGGCTGAAATACGGCGAGAACGCCAAATAAAAAAACTAGCGTGACCTTGGCGTATTAATTTAGCTTCCCGTGTAGCAAACCTTTTTATTAATGATTGGAGTTGCCTTTTATTTAATTGCTGCCAAGTAAGTGCCCTTAATAGAGGACTGCCTTTAAGCAACTTATACTTCCATTTAATACTTAACTCTCCAATAAAGCTAACGCCTCACTAAGAGGCTAAAAATTGTTGGCTAAAATAGTGAGCGCAGCGAACCTAGCCAACTGTTTTTAGTCCTTTTGAGTGACTTGTTATATGCCTATTTAGAGTTAAACAACATGATAAT
>NZ_JACGUS010000017.1:0-266 GCF_014076785.1 Colwellia sp. MB3u-55 | reverse complement strand
TACTGAGCACGTAGGGTTAAAGCGCGCACACGGGAAAGCAAATGCCCAAGCTTGTTTGAATAGCGCGTAAAAATAACCACATGCAAGACCGCACTAAAACCATAAGAAAAAATACGACTACCTTTAAGTAGCAAGTAAAACTTGCCTGAAATTCACTCCTTTAATCAACATCTATAAAAATGGATAGGCAAAAGCTTACAAGATGCAGTACATGCATTATTGTTGACCAATGGATAGCTGTGTTTCAGAGCATTATCACTGCGTAG
>NZ_JACGUS010000016.1:0-228 GCF_014076785.1 Colwellia sp. MB3u-55 | reverse complement strand
TGAAGGTATAGCTACCGTCTGCATTTAAGATGAGTTCACCTTCAGCAAGGGTAACCGTATCACCTGCATTGTACGTATTTCCACCAACCGTAAAGCTGGTGACAGTTAGTGGACCGTCTGCAGTTGCTGCGTTATCAAGCACATTACCTGTAGCAATTGTATCTTCAGCTATCGTAACCGTTTCACTATCATCACTTAAATCTGAAACCGGTGTCACTGAAATGGTTA
>NZ_JACGUS010000015.1:0-343 GCF_014076785.1 Colwellia sp. MB3u-55 | reverse complement strand
CCGCCATCATGGGAGAGCAACCCACAAGGTTATTACCTTTTACGGGCAATGAACAGCAAGCTAAAACCGCCAGTATCCGCTTTAGTTTAAAGGACTATTTAACCCTTGTAGATGAAACAGGTCGCGTAATAAGAGCAGACAAACGAGGCGCTATCGATAACAAAACCGCAAATATACTGTCAAGACTTCACATCAGTGATGAAAGTTGGCTCAAACTGACCACAAACTTTGAAGGTATATTCACTGGCGCGGTTGGCACCGCAGAGCATTTGTGTGAATTTACTGAGCACGTAGGGTTAAAGCGCGCACACGGGAAAGCAAATGCCCAAGCTTGTTTGAATAG
>NZ_JACGUS010000014.1:0-969 GCF_014076785.1 Colwellia sp. MB3u-55 | reverse complement strand
ACCCATAAACAAAAAACTCTATAAAGGCATCAATTATGATCCATTTTAATAATCTAAAAAAGGCTCGACCTAAACCTTCTGCTACTTCTTCCATAGTTGATACAATCCTTTAGGCATATAACGCCCAAATAACAGGCTAAGTAATGGTTGGCTAAAATTGTGTAGCGAAGCGAAACGTAGCCAACTGTTACGTGTCCTTGTTGATTTGCTTGTTAGCTTCATTTACTTTGAAACTAGAATATATAAAAAAATTATTGTTACTTACAAGATCTTTTACAACGCAAGTAACTTTATATACACCAATAGGATCATTATCCTCCGCTATTAATCCTACGCGATCAATAGCTAAACCTAATTGACCTTTAGGTAATGCGGGTTTGTTTTTCCATAATTCAGTATTTTTATATTCTGCATAGATTGATCCATCTGGCTTGAGAATTTGGTAATCAACCTCAGCTATACAATTCCCATCTGCATTAGCAGAACAACCACTAAATAAAACTAAAGCTTCAATTGGTTGGCCTTTTTCTACATTCTCAGATGGTAGAATATGATAACCAGGAGTTGGTGCTTCCCAGTTGTCTAACATTTTTTGAGAATCCGTGGTCATGAATATCATGGCACCAAATTCGCCAGAAGATCCTTGAAAGGTGTTTGAGTTATCTGGTTTATTATTCGTATGCCATTCTTCAGAATTTACAGAATAAGACAATAAACACATTATTATTAATAGATACTTGATGATGAATCCTCCATGAAGCTAACGCCCCATTAAGAGGCAAATAATAGTTGGCTAAAATAAGCGACGAAGGAGCAAATAGCCAGCTGTTATTTGTCCTGCTTGAATGGCTTGTATGGATAATACACCCATCTTTATTATTCTTTTAAAACCCGTTTAGGTAAAGTGAGGCCCAAGCTTTAGCAGCAACTAAAGCCTTTTTATACGATAGTTCGATTGAATGATGGCTC
>NZ_JACGUS010000013.1:0-505 GCF_014076785.1 Colwellia sp. MB3u-55 | reverse complement strand
GGCTATTGAACCGCTAACATAGACTGAAGACAGGTGCCACGACGAAATGAGTAAGGTAGGCGCTGCTAACTAATCAGTGAGTAATCGACGAATATCAGCATGATAACCGACAAAATTACTTGCTTAATTCTATGTGTTAACTCACTTAATACTAAAAGTGAATACAATGGTTCTGAAATTAATGAACAAGGTTCAGTGTATTTAACTTGACGTGGCGAGTCATACCAATGCCTCATTAAGAGGCTAAAAATTGTTGGCCAAAATCAGCGAGGCACGAGCATTGGCCAACTTTTTTTAGCCCTGCTTGAATGACTTATAGTTTATTTACACGATACTTCAACCGTTTTTGGGTACCAAATTGGTCCCAACATATTTGCTGCACCACTAGCCAAACCGTTTATAAAAGTTAATTCGGTTTTTACTGATGCCCAAGGCGTGTTAGCACATTCTTTTTGGAGGTCTACAACTGGCGAGCCCTCATATAAAGAAAGGGCGAAGTTATGAT
>NZ_JACGUS010000012.1:0-248 GCF_014076785.1 Colwellia sp. MB3u-55 | reverse complement strand
CGATGGTTTTGGCATTTGTTTTAGTGGCTATTTCATTTTTTGCAGTAGGGTTTATTTATGCAAATGTACCTCAAACTGGAGTGCTAATTAAATTAATAGCTATTTTTGGTGGTATAAATGCATTCTTGGTTTATTACTTATATAAAAAGATAGACGGTGTATCAAACACATAACAAGAACTTCAAGAGGGACAAAATAAAGTTGGCTGTTTTGTTCACTCCGTTCACCTATTTTAGCCAACTCTATTT
>NZ_JACGUS010000011.1:0-244 GCF_014076785.1 Colwellia sp. MB3u-55 | reverse complement strand
GACCATCTGCTGTTTCAGCATTATCTAACACATTGCCTGTGGCTGTTGTATCTTCAGCTGTTGTAACAGATTCACTATCATCACTTAGATCAGACACTGGTGTCACTGAAATTGTTAGTGTAGAGTTCTGTGTATCACCAGCACCATCAGTAACGCTATAAGTAATAACAGGAACAGCACCGTTGAAATTATCATTAGGTGTGAAGGTATAACTACCATCGGTATTTAAAGTTAACTCACCTTC
>NZ_JACGUS010000010.1:0-595 GCF_014076785.1 Colwellia sp. MB3u-55 | reverse complement strand
AGTAGTCGTCTTGCACGGCTATTACCACACTTAGTAATAGCCCCTAAATGGCGTTTATCGCCGCTTGAATGTTCACTAGTTACAAGACCTAGGTAACTCATTAATTTTCTAGGGTGGTCGAATCGCGATAAGTCACCTAGTTCGACAATCACGCCTGTAGCGACTAATAACCTCACACCACGGAGCGCCTTTATCGCTTTAACTACCGGATAAAATTGCCAACGCTTCACTTGATGGGTTAATTCATTATCCAGCCTTTTTAAACGTTTTAACCTCTCGGTAATGGTTGAAACGGCTTCTTGCAAAACAATTTGCTGACAAGGATGAGGTAGCACTAATTCAGCGAGCCAACGCAAATACTGTAATGACCAGTTATCTTTTATTTTGCTGTTAATGTTGCTACGTAACAACAATGCTTTAAGTTGATATTTAGCCTCTTTTAAGTCTTTCATGCCTGTTTTTCGTGCTCGGGATAAATCACGTACGGCTTCATCTTCGGGCTCAGGGACATAGATAGATGTTAAGTCTTCAGACTTGAGCAGCTTTGCAAGTTTGAGCGCATCACGTTTATCGGTTTTGATTTTATCTCCTGGTT
>NZ_JACGUS010000009.1:0-255 GCF_014076785.1 Colwellia sp. MB3u-55 | reverse complement strand
CAAATGCAGAAAATTTATTAGTTAATTCATCCATTACTCACCTCCAAGTTTGAAAGTTTGTTATGTGCTTTACTCTTCGAAAGAAATATAGACAGCTTTTTATAGCAAGCCGTGAGTATTCGTTTATGAGTAAAGGTACTTGTTGCCTCGAAAGAAAAGCGGTAATCATCAAGTGTTATTGGCTAGATATTCGTAAACAACATGCACATAACCTAAACAATCTAAGTATAGATAATTAAGGTTGAATGACTATAT
>NZ_JACGUS010000008.1:0-262 GCF_014076785.1 Colwellia sp. MB3u-55 | reverse complement strand
TTCGACACGAAGTACACCGTGGAGACTAATCCACAGTAATTGTAAAGTCTGACATTTTCACGCACAAATAAATGTGTCTTGAATAAGATGTTTACTCTGAGTAAGAGTAAACAAATGTTGATTAATAGCTTTCGCTCTTAATCGCTTTTGTAAATACCTATGTCATATGTAAATCACAGCGCGACACCGTTCATTACGACATAAATACTTTATTTATATCAGCTTTCCAGATTGTTAAAGAACTCATTCTTAACGCGCATTC
>NZ_JACGUS010000007.1:0-214 GCF_014076785.1 Colwellia sp. MB3u-55 | reverse complement strand
CGCAGATTAACACGTCCTTCATCGCCTCTAACTGCCAAGGCATCCACCACATACGCTTAGTCACTTAACCATACAACCCTAAGTAGTCTTTCGACACGAAGTACACCGTGGAGACTAATCCACAGTAATTGTAAAGTCTGACATTTTCACGCACAAATAAATGTGTCTTGAATAAGATGTTTACTCTGAGTAAGAGTAAACAAATGTTGATTAA
>NZ_JACGUS010000006.1:0-423 GCF_014076785.1 Colwellia sp. MB3u-55 | reverse complement strand
GGGTAAAGTAGTTAACTTAACGTTTTATAGATAAGGTTTGAATCTTCGAAAAGAAACTTCAAATTAAATTAAATAAAACGTTGACATCAAAACTGAGAAGCGTATCATGCGCATCTCGCTTCAGGTAAGGCCTGCAGCAACGGAGCAACGCTCCAAAGGTATAAACGAATGGGTTTTATATCTAACTCTTTACTTTAGGTAAATGAGTTTTTCTTTAACAATTAGTTATCATGCAATTTGTGTGGGCACTCACATTACATTGATTTTACATAGTCGGTTCTTAATTCTCTAACGAGAGGCAAGGAAAGACGTAAAACAGTTTAATAATGATGTCACACAGATTAAGTATTAATTATCTCTTAGGAGATTAATTAGTACGTTTTATGTAGTTACTGCTTCTCTTTTAAGAGTTGTTGGTAACAC
>NZ_JACGUS010000005.1:0-257 GCF_014076785.1 Colwellia sp. MB3u-55 | reverse complement strand
GACATCTGCTCAATGAATTCTGTCGTGTTACCAACCGAAGTCGATAACTACATAAAACGTACTAATCAAATTAATGATTAATACTTAATCTGTGTGACATCATTATTAAACTGTTTTACGTCTTTTCTTGCCTCTCGTTAGAGAATTAAGAACCGACTATGTAAAATCAATGTAATGTGAGTGTCCACACAAATTGCATGATAACTAATTGTTAAAGAAAAACTCGTTTACCTAAAGTAAAGAGTTAGATATAAAAC
>NZ_JACGUS010000004.1:0-226 GCF_014076785.1 Colwellia sp. MB3u-55 | reverse complement strand
GGCGTTAGCTGTACAAGGAAAGTTTTGTGATCGTTATTATATTTATATCCTTAATTGCAATATCAATTTATTTTAAAGTGCGTTACAACCAAGCAATCACAAAGGCTCAAGAGTTTTGTAATTTAAATAAGTTAGATCTTTTTGGCGTTACATACGAAAGCTCATCGCACATACACAAAGATTTTAATTTTATGAGTAAGTTATGGTCGGGTAACGCTATAAAAGA
>NZ_JACGUS010000003.1:0-317 GCF_014076785.1 Colwellia sp. MB3u-55 | reverse complement strand
AAACGAATACTCACGGCTTGCTATAAAAAGCTGTCTATATTTCTTTCGAAGAGTAAAGCACATAACAAACTTTCAAACTTGGAGGTGAGTAATGGATGAATTAACTAATAAATTTTCTGCATTTGTTGGTTTAGACTGGGCTTTATCGAGTGGTCAGCTAAGAGTGTAGGAGTGTCATATTGGGCTGGGCTTTATTACAACCAACAACGAGCTAAGGGTAAGTCTCATCAATCAGCGGTAAGAGCTTTGGCTTTCAAGTGGGTGCGTATTGTATTTAGGTGTTGGAAAACGAAAGTACCTTATGATGAATCCAAATA
>NZ_JACGUS010000002.1:0-215 GCF_014076785.1 Colwellia sp. MB3u-55 | reverse complement strand
AACACCGTTATCAGATCTTACTGATGACAATGAATCCGTCACAACAGCTGAAGATACAGCAGTTTCAGGTAATGTTCTAGATAACGCAGAAACTGCAGACGGTCCACTAACTGTCACCAGCTTTACGGTTGGTGGAAATACGTACAATGCAGGTGATACGGTTACCCTTGCTGAAGGTGAACTCATCTTAAATGCAGACGGTAGCTATACCTTCA
>NZ_JACGUS010000001.1:0-239 GCF_014076785.1 Colwellia sp. MB3u-55 | reverse complement strand
GCAAGGAAAGACGTAAAACAGTTTAATAATGATGTCACACAGATTAAGTATTAATTATCTCTTAGGAGATTAATTAGTACGTTTTATGTAGTTACTGCTTCTCTTTTAAGAGTTGTTGGTAACACGACAGAATTCATTGAGCAGATGTCTTGGTTTCGGCTAAGCATCACAAACGATTTTTTAATTGAAGAGTTTGATCATGGCTCAGATTGAACGCTGGCGGCAGGCTTAACACATGC